>JAYUWQ010000613.1:0-9855 GCA_043753485.1 bacterium | reverse complement strand
CGCCCCCCGCGGTGTTCCCCAGATCGAGGTCACCTTTGACATCGACGCCAACGGCATCCTGAACGTTTCCGCCAAGGACAAAAAGACCGGCAAGACCCAGCACATCTCCATCAAGGGATCCAGCGGCCTCAGCCAGGACGAGATTGAAAAAGCCAAACGCGACGCCGAACTGCACGCGGAAGAGGACAAAAAGCGCAAGGAATCCGCCGAAGCCCGCAACCACGCGGAAACCCTCATCTTCCAGGTCGAAAAACAACTCGGCGAAATGGGCGACAAACTCAGCGATGAGCAGAAGAAGCCGATCACCGACCAGATCGAGAAGATCAAGGAAGCCATCACCTCCCATGAAGTGGACCGGATCAAGTCCGCCACCGATGAACTGGAGCGCCTCTTCAGCCAGGCCGCCGCCGCGGCGCAAGGGGCGGGCTTCAATCCCGCCGACATGGCCGGAGCAGGAGCCGGCGGCCCTCCCGATGCTGACGAATCCGGCTCAGGCGAGCCAAAACAAGCCAAAGGAAAAGTCGTCGATGCCGACTTCGAAGTCGTGAACGACGACAAAAAGGCCTGATCCCTTTCGTAGGATGGCCCCGCCTTCCTGCGCAAATACAAATCCATCCAAACAGAATCTGTCTTCATGGCAACCAAAGCAAAACCACAACCCACCGAATCCAAACCAATGGCAACCAAAATCCAACCGCTCGGTCAGCGCGTCCTCGTGAAGCGTATCGACAGCGAAGAAAAAACCGCTGGCGGCATCTACCTCCCTGACACCGCCAAGGAAAAGCCGACGGAAGCCAAAGTCGTCGCCCTCGGCACCGGTGGCCGTGACGAAGATGGCAAGCTGATCGACTTCTCCGTGAAAGTCGGCGACGTCGTCCTCATCTCCAAATACGGCGGCACCGAAGTCAAAATCGATGGCGAAGAAAACCTCATCCTCTCCGAGTCCGACATCCTCGCCATCATCCGGAAGTAATCCTTCCCGGCAGAATCAACAATTACCAATCTTAAATCAACCACAACTACCCACATGGCCAAACAAATTCTCTTCGACGAAGCCGCCCGTCAAGCCCTCCTCCGCGGTGTCGAAAAAATCGCCAAAGCCGTCAAAGCCACCCTCGGGCCCAGCGGACGCAACGTCATCCTCGACAAAAAATTCGGTTCCCCCACCATCACCAAGGACGGTGTCACCGTAGCCAAGGAAATCGAACTTTCCTGCCCGTATGAAAACATGGGTGCCCAGCTCGTCCGCGAAGTCTCCAGCAAGACTTCCGACATCGCCGGTGACGGCACCACCACCGCCACCGTGCTCGCCGAAGCCATCTACAAAGAAGGCCTCCGCAACGTGACCGCCGGTGCCAACCCGACGTCCCTCCAACGCGGCATCATGAAGGCCACCGAAGTCCTCGTGGCTGAACTCCACAAGATTTCCAAGCCCGTCAAGGACACCAAGGAAATCGCCCAGGTCGCCACCGTTTCCGCCAACTGGGACAAGGAAATCGGCAAGATCATCGCCGATGCCATGGACAAGGTCGGCAAGGACGGCACCATCACCGTGGAAGAGGCCAAGAGCATCGAAACCACCCTCGACGTGGTGGAAGGGATGCAGTTCGACAAGGGCTACCTCAGCCCTTACTTCGTGACCGATCCGGAAGCGATGACCGCCACCCTGGACAACGCCTACATCCTCATCAACGAGAAGAAGGTCAGCAACCTCAAAGACATGCTGCCCCTCCTCGAGAAGGTCGCCAAGTCCGGCAAGCCTTTGCTCATCATCGCGGAAGACATCGAAGGGGAAGCCCTCGCCACCCTCGTGGTGAACAAGCTCCGCGGCACCTTGAACACCGTTGCCGTCAAGGCTCCTGGTTTTGGTGACCGCCGCAAGGCCATGCTCGAAGACATCGCCATCCTCACCGGTGGCCGCGTCATCACCGACGACCTCGGCATCAAACTCGAGAACGTGGAACTGGTGGACCTCGGCAAGGCCAAACGCCTCGTCATTGAAAAGGAAAACACCATCATCGTCGAAGGCGGCGGCAAAAAAGACGCCATCCAGGGCCGTGTCAGCCAGATCAAACGCCAGATCGACGAAACCACCTCCGACTACGACCGCGAGAAGCTCCAGGAGCGCCTTGCCAAGCTCGCCGGCGGTGTTGCCGTCATCCACGTGGGTGCCGCGACCGAAACTGAAATGAAGGAGAAGAAAGCCCGCGTCGAAGACGCCCTCCATGCGACCCGTGCGGCCGTTGAAGAAGGCATCGTCCCCGGCGGTGGCACCGCCCTCATCCGCGCCCAGAAGGCCCTCGACGGTCTCAAGCTCAAGGGTGACGAAGCCACCGGAGTGGACATCGTCCGCCGCGCCATCGAAGCCCCCCTCCGCACCCTGGCCTCCAACGCCGGTGTCGAAGGAGCCCTCATCGTGGAGCACGTCAAGAACGCCAAAGGCAACGAAGGTTACAACGTCGCCACCGGGAAGTTCGAAGACCTCATCGTCTCCGGCGTGGTCGATCCTACCAAGGTCACCCGCAGTGCTCTCCAGAACGCCGCCTCCATCAGCGGACTCCTCCTCACCACGGAATGCCTCATCACCGAGCTTCCCGAGAAGAAGGAAGCAGCCGGCGGTGGCCACGGCCACGACCACGGCGGCATGGACGGCATGATGTAATCCATCGGCCTGACATTCCCAAAAATCCCAGCCGCCCGGCCCGCAAGGACCGGGCGGTTTTTTGTTTTATACCATTTCGCAGCCGGCTTTTGCCACGGACTGGCTCAATCGCGGATCCAACGCGGACTGGCGGGACCCGCCGCTTCCCCTTGCCCTGGACCGTTTCCCGCCTCTGTCTTGCGCACATGAAAATAGCTCTCGACGCCATGGGTGGCGACTTCGCTCCACGGAATATGCTGGCCGGTGCCCAATTGGCGCTGGCCGAATATCCCGCGATCACCACGCTCTACCTCGTGGGTGACGCCGCACGGTTGAAGGCGGCCATGGATGCCATCCAATTTTCCGATTCCCGGGCAGTGATCGTGCATGCTTCCGAAGTGGTGGAAATGACCGACAGTGCTGTAAAGTCCCTGCGCCAGAAAAAAGATAGCAGCATCGCCGTGGCCACCGACCTCGTGAAGCGGGGAGATGCGGACGCCGTGGTCAGCGCCGGCCACACTGGAGCTGCGGTGGCCGCGGCCACAGTGAAATTGCGCACCTTGTCAGGGGTGGAGCGTGCCGGAATTCTTTCGCCCCTGCCCAATCTTCACGGGACGTGCGGGTTGATCGATGCCGGAGCCAATGTGGACAGCAAGCCCGTCCACCTGGTCCAGCACGCCATCATGGGCCACGTCTTCTCCAAGGCCATCCACAAAGTGGCCAGTCCCTTGGTGGGACTGATGAGCAATGGGGAGGAGGAAGGCAAGGGCAGCGAGCTCAGCCGGGAAGTCTTTGAACTCCTGCGTGAGGTGCCGTTTTTGAATTTCAAAGGGAACGTGGAAGGCCGCGACGTCCTGAACATGCCGCTCCAGGTGGCAGTCTGTGATGGCTTTGTGGGGAATATCCTGCTTAAGGGCTGCGAAGGCACTGCCAAAGCCTTTCTCGCCGTGCTCAAGGAACAACTGACCGCCAACGTCAGCCGCAGAGTCCTTGCCGGCCTGCTGAAACCCGCCTTCAAGGCGGCGGCCCAACGCATGTCCTACGAAAGCTATGGTGGCAGCCCCCTCTTGGGCGTGAACGGTGTCGTCATCATCGCCCATGGATCATCCTCCCCGCTGGCCATGAAAAATGCCCTGAGGGTCGCCACCGAGATGATCCAGCACTCGGTCAATCCGATGATTGAGGAGTTGATCGGGAAGCTGTAACGACACGTCTTCCCTGGCCCGCGGCCCGTCTTGCCGGAAAACTTCTCCTTGCGGCTCCCGGCATTCCGCCGTTTCAAACTTCCGGCCCTCTTCCCCTGCCCCACTTTCCCTACCGCGCCCTGCATGAGCCATTCCACCCCTGACATTTCTCCCTGCATCACGACCATTATCGGGACCGGCAGCTACGTTCCCGAGCGGGTACTCAGCAACGCTGACCTAGCCAAAATCGTCGATACCTCGGACGAGTGGATCGTCAGCCGCACCGGCATCCGCGAGCGCCGGATCGCCGCCGCCGGAGAGACCACCAGCGATATGTGTACCCATGCGGCCCGGCTGGCCATGGAGGACGCCGGCATCACCGCCGCCGAGATCGACCTCATCATCGTCGGAACCGTCACCCCGGACAGCCTGTTCCCCTCAACCGCCTGTTACGTCCAACAGAACCTCGGAGCCTCCAATGCGGTTGCCTTCGACGTCAGTGCGGCCTGTGCCGGCTTCCTTTTTGCCATGCAAATCGCCCGGCACTTCATCAACGGAGGGAACCGCTCCACCGCCCTCATCATCGGTGCGGACAAACTCTCCGTCCTGATCGACTGGACCGACCGAAATACCTGCGTCCTCTTCGGCGATGGAGCCGGGGCCGCCATCCTCCGACGCCGCACCGATGCCGATGAAACCACCGCTTCCGGCCTCCTCTCCTCGGTGCTCGCCAGCGACGGCAATCTGACCGGGATCCTCCACGCCCCCGGCATCGGCAGCGCCCAGACCCTGCCCCCCAAGCCGGCCGTTATCCCCGAGCCGATCATCCACATGATGGGCAAGGAAGTCTTCAAAGCCGCCGTCAAAAATACCTGTGAGGCCTGCGAAACGGCGATCGCCCGCGCGGGGCTTACCGCGGCTGATATTGATCTCATCATTCCCCACCAAGCCAACGTCCGCATCGTTGATGCCATCCGCGAGCGCCTCGGGCTGCCCCCGGAAAAAGCTTTCCTCAATCTCCAGAAATACGGCAACACCAGCGGTGCGGCCATCGCCATTGCCCTCGACGAAGCCTCCCGTGAAGGCCGCCTCAAAAAAGGCGATAACGTCCTTCTCGTGGCATTCGGAGCCGGCTTCGCCTGGGCTGCCAGTGTGATCCGGTGGTAAGGCGCCGCCGGACATCATTCAAAAACGAAGCAGGCGCGTGGACATGAGATCCACGCGCCTGATGAGTTTCTGCCTCCCGTCCGCTACTTCATCTCCTTGCCCGTTTGGGCATTGAGGATCGTCATGACTTCGCGGTGAAGGTTCGGGTCGGCCCGGAAGGAAAGCCGGCCGTGGTGGCGGCGTTCGAGGTCCACCAGAAGGGCTTCGTCCTTGGTGCGGAGACGTTGCATCACGTCAGGGTGGACCGTGATCAGCAGGTCATGCTCGGTGTCAGGATATTTTTGCATCAGCGTGTTCACCCGGCGCTGGAGTTCCACCGACATGGTTTCGGTGGACTTGATCCGGCCCTGGCCATTGCAGGTCGGGCAAGGATCATAGACCGCGGTGCTGAGACTCTCGTGGAGTCGCTGGCGGGTCATTTCCATGAGCCCGAGGGGGGAGATAGGCATGACCTGGGTCTTGGCTTTGTCCCGGCGCAGGCGGTCCTTCATTGCCTTGTAAACCGCCTGCTGGTCGCGGCGGCTCTTCATGTCGATCAGATCGACCACCACGAGGCCACCGATGTTGCGCAGGCGGAGTTGGCGGGCGACTTCCTCGGCGGCTTCCATGTTGGTCTGGAAGATGGTTTTCTCAAGATCATCGGAACCCTTGTTACGCCCGGTATTGACGTCGATGGCGATGAGGGCCTCGGTTTCATCAATCACCAGATAGCCCCCGCATTTGAGCCAGACCTGGCGGTTGAAGGCGTTGTCGATCTGCTTCTGGATTCCCAGCATGTCGAAGATCGGCTCCGGGGTCCGCTGGCAACGGATCCGCTTTTTGGACCGGCGGGAAATCTGACCGACCAGTTCCCGCATCCGGGTGGCCGTGGCCTCATCGTCGCAAATGACCTCATCCACGTCCTCGGTGAGAAAATCACGCACGGTGCGCTCGATCAAATCGGGTTCCTGGAAGGCCAGGCAGGGGGCTTTTTTGCTATTGGCCACCTCGGAAATCGCCTGCCATTGCTCCACCAGCATCGCGAGATCGCGCACAAAGTAGCGGGCCCGTTTGCCCATGCAGACCGTCCGCATGATCACGCCCATGCCTTCGGGCACGCTGAGCTTGCGCAGGATCTTGCGCAGGCGGTCGCGTTCCCGGGGTTCTTCAATCTTGCGGGAGATGCCGAACATGTCATTGAGCGGCATGAGGACGAGGAAGCGTCCGGCGAGGGAGATGTTGGTGGTGATGCGGGGGCCTTTGGTGCCGATAGGGCCTTTGGTGACCTGTACCAGCATTTCCGCGCCGACCGGATAAAGATTCGGAATGTCCCGGGCCGTGATTTTCTTTTTCTTCACCTTGCCACGGCCACCGCGGTCAATCTCCTCAATATCGTTGCGGTTGCCCTCTTCGGCCTCTTCATTGTCAGCTGCGGGGATGGCGTCCCAGAAGTGGAGGAACGCATTTTTTTCCAGACCGATGTCAATAAACATCGCCTTGAGGCCGGGCTCGATGTTGCGCACGCGGCCTTTGTAAATGCTGCCTACGATGTGCTGGGTTCCAGCACGTTCGATGGTGTATTCCTCCAACATGCCGTTCTCCACGAGGGCGACACGTTGTTCGAGTTTCTCGGTGTTGACGACAACACGGACACCTTCGTTGAATGGAGTATTACCTCCGAAAAATCTGCGGATTCGTTTGATCATTGCGGCAAAAAGCATGGGGTGGTTAAGGGGTGTGGCGCGCGCGGCGCCGGGAGAATGTGAGGGTTGGAAAAAATAAGGGAACCGGCCGGGAGGAAATCAGTTGGGCTGTTTTTTGAATTGGCTCTTTTTGACATCTGCTTCCTGGCTACCGGCCCCGGTGTCCACGTCTATCCGGGGAGCGGCCGCCGGAGCCGTTTCAGCAACAGGTTTCACCACCACCGCTTCACCGCCCGGGTCGACCATTTCGCCTTGTTCGGAGGCAGCTTCGGCCGGGTCCAGCACCGGCAGATCCTGGCCCTCGTAAGTCACCATGTTATTGAAATTAAAATGTCCTTTGGAGGGCTCCAGCGGACCGATATTCTGATGGTATTTGCCATCCTCCAGTCCAAGGGTCCGTTCGATGACCCGCTTGGCGATAGGAGCCGCGGTCCCCCCGCCTGACTTTCCATTGGGAACCACGACACAGACGGCCACCTTGGGATTATCGTACGGAGCAAAAGCCACAAACCAGGTATGATGGTCATCCAGGGTCTTTCCAGTCACCCGGTCGATCCGCCACTTTTGGGCCGTGCCTGTTTTACCGGCGATTCCATATTCGGACAGGGCCAGCCTTCCCGTGCCGCCGGATTTGTCATTGACCACCCTCCACATGCCATCCCGGATCGCCGCCAGATCTTTTTCCTTGGCGCTGTCCGGGCCCATATTCAGGAGATCGAAACGCAGTTTGGGTTTGAACTCGCTGCGCAGCTCGAGCGGCTCGCCGGCCTTGTTCCGGCTGTGCTTGACCTGATGATGCACAAGAGTGGGTTGCCAGCTTTTTCCATTGGCCGCGACAGCTGCCGCCACCAATGACATCTCCAAGGGGGTGGCCTGGACTTCCCCCTGCCCGATGGATATATTGGCGGTCTTCGCGGAAGTCCATGGGCCTTTGTTTTGCTGCTCCCACCACTTTTGGCCGGGCATATGTTCATCGGCTACGGCGTAATCCAATTGGATCGGCAGCCGGGCCCCAATTCCGAACATTTTACCGACCTTCTCGATACGGTCGATTCCGGCGGCGTTGCCGCATTGGTAAAAGTAGCAATTACAGGAGCGTTTGATGGCTTCCGACAGATTCAGGGAGCCGTGGCTGACTGGATGGCCGTTCAACTTCCAACAGGGGAATGGCCTGCTGCCATAGGTGACGGAACCGCCGCAATTGTAAGTCCGGGATCCTTTGTTCTCCATGGAGGCCGCAATGGCAGTGACAATCTTGAAGGTGGAACCAGGCGGATAGGCGCTGAGGGACCGGCTCACCATGGGCACCGTCGCATCCTGTTTCTCCTGCAGGGCATCCCAGTCAGCCTGTCTGATGAAGGGAATAAAGATATTGGGATCGTAGGAGGGAACGGAAGCCATCGCGAGGATCTCGCCGGTATTGGGGTCGATCACAGAAATGGCCCCGCGGCCAATGCCGGTCTGGCCGGCCTCGTCATAAATGGCCTCGCGCATGGCATTCTCGGCGATGGTTTGGATGCGCGCATCAATGGTCAGATAGACATCATCGCCGGGCAGCGGATCGACCCGTTTCTCCACGATTTCATCGGCGAGGCGTCCATGCTCGTTTTTAAGATAGACCCGGGTGCCGGGTTTGCCGCGCAGATCCGCGTCGAGCGTCTTTTCCACACCGGCAATTCCGGTGTCATCGTTTTCGAAGAAGTGCCAGGTGCCCTCTTCCCCGGGCGGGCGTTCCCGGCCGGCAGCCTTCACGTAACCGAGGACATGTGCGCCCAAGGCCTTGAGAGGATAGATGCGGGTGGAACGATCCCGCAGGGTGATGCCCGGGAGTTCATTGGCATACTCGGCATAGGCGGCAAAACGGCGGTAGTCCTCGGTATTGGCCCGGTCGAGCGCTTTCTGATAGGGATAGGGAATGATTCCCCGGTTCTCCCGGTACCAGATACGGATATCGTCGATCATCTTCTCGGTGGGCTGGATGTAGAGGCTCAAGGCGTCCAGCTTGGGGAAAATGGTCAGGTTGAGGATCTTGACGATGTCGGTATCGGCATCACGCTTGGCGCCCCATTCAAATTTGGGCACTTCGGCTTTGGGATTTTGTTCCTTCCAGTAGCTTTCCACTTCGGCCAGATTGAGGCCTACTTCGAGATTCGCTTTGTTATCGGCCAAGGGGACGCCATTGCGGTCAAAAATGCGTCCACGCGGACCGGGGATGCGCTGCAGGGCCTGGGCGGTCTCGGGAAGTTTGGCAATGAATTCCTCCTGCCGGTTGATCTGGAGCCCCCAGAGCCGGTAAATCAGCACGCAAAAGCCCCCCAGAATGAGCAGGGCGAGGAAATAAAGCCGGAGTCGATGACTGGAAATCATGTCGGTGGGGCCCAGCGGCGGTTGGTCAGTCCGGTGTAGCGGATGCGGTAGCCGCTGAGCCGGGCGAGGGTATCAATCAGAAAAAAGACGAGCGGGGCGATGAACATGGAGAGCAACGCGGTCGTGAGGAGGTGATGCCAGATGTCTGCTGGAAAAACGAACCCGCCGCGGCGGAAGTTGATCCAAAGAAATTCCAGCAGCAGCAGCAGGAAGGTGCCGACTCCCGTCATCAGCACCGGCAGTTCCCAGCGCCCCCGGCGGAAAAGCGGGCGGATTCCCTGCATGAGACTTCCCAGCAGAGCATAGAGAAAAATGGTGAATCCAAAGGTGGCGCCACTATGGGGAACGGCGGTTTCCAATTGAGCCGCCATCTGTCCGATGTCGCCGAAGTGGATATCGCCCCAGGGGACACCCGCAGGCAGCTTTTCCGCATAATCGGGGCTGACCAGATTCCTCGCATCCCACACAAAGCCAGTGGCAAAGGCAAGCATCAGCATGACGGGAAAAGGTACACTGACGGAACAGGCAAAAAAGACCACCGGCACCAGAAAGATCCGTGACCCATAGGCCCAGTCGAACGCCGGGATAAAATCCTGCAGCAACAGTGCCAACCCTGTCACCGCGAAAAGGAGCAACGTGAAGATCATCGTGGATCAGGAGGGGCTGAGGGTTTTTCCCCGGCACCCAATCCCATCACGAAGACATATTTCAAACGGTCCAGATTTTGGACGGCAGGCTTGATCACGGCTTCGGTGGAGTAATCGCCGGAGCGGAATTCGGAGATGGTGCCGAGTAGGATATTGGGAGGAAAACT
>JAYUWQ010000612.1:0-1539 GCA_043753485.1 bacterium | reverse complement strand
GCCGGCGCCAATGGGATGAAGGCCTTTTTCAATCTTGAAACCGGAAAAGCCGGCATGGGCCTGTTGATGAATCACCTCTACATTGTGGTTTTCACCATCGTGCTTTCGGTGGTGGTCACTGCCGTGCTGGCCTTTGCCATCAAGGCTGTGATCGGCCTGCGGGTGCCGGAAGAAGCCGAGCAGATGGGACTCGACCTCGCCGACCACGGTGAAGACGGCTATCACACGGCCGGCTGAGTCCCGCTCACATCAAATCCGGAATGCCGGAGCAGCCGCAAGGTTGCTCCGGCATTTTTTGCTTTTTGTCGGAAGATCCACGCGTCTGCGCTGGGGGATGGCAAGTGTGCCTGCTGAAAAGAATACCTTGGCCGCGCAGGGCTCCGCTTCCTGGCAAAGGAATTGAGACTGGTGGGGCATGGTCCTGAAGGCTGCCAGAAAAGTGGCCCAGTGGGACCCCGCCCAATTTCCATGCACGGACATCCAGCATGAGTGAAAAACATAAAGCCGCATTGATAGCATAAAATGGCCCTGATTAATCTGATATCAGGGATGATGCGTGAAAAGGATTCATAGTTGGAAATCAGGCGCTTTGTGGAACGCCGATTGCTGGAAAGAGTGGTGGGGATGCGGAGAATCCGCTCTCTGCACTATCAACCAATACCACCAACCATCCATGAAGTATTCCAAAGCAACTGTTGCCGCCAGCCTGGCCTTTCTTGCCCTCAGTGGCGGGGCCGCTACCGCCGGTACCACCTCCACCACCACCGGCAAGATGGTCGCTCCGCCGCCGCCCGCCCCGGCCCCGGTTGTGACCGGCAGTCTCAACCTCATGTACAACACTCACTTCGTGTCCTACGGACAGGACGTGTGGGGTGCCGGAAACGACTTCGGTGACAACAGCACTTTCAACCCCAGCATCGAGCTCAACTTCGATCTCGGGGGTGGATTCAAGGCCATCCTCGGAACCTGGTGGGACGTGAACAGCAATGCCGATTCCAGCATTGGTGATGCCATCCAGGAAGTCGATGTCTGGGGTGGTTTTGGTTATACCACCGGAAACCTGTCCTTCACCCTCGTCTATCAGGAATGGCTGTATGCTTCCCAGTCCGAGCGCATCATCGACTTCAAGATCGCCTATGCCAACTTCCTCAATCCCAGCATCATGTTCCACGGCCGTGTGGACGGCGCTGAACCTTTCGACACCGGCCTCGTGACCGTGCTCGGGATTGCTCCCGGCACCAAGGCGGGTCCCGTCGCTCTCAGCTTCCCCATCCAGGTTGCGGCTGACACCGATGGTTTCCATGGTGGGGACGGCGGTTTCTCCTTCGCCTCCGCCGGCATCAGTGCCTCCGTCCCGGTTTCCTTCCTGCCTGGCAACTGGTCGCTCAATGCCGGTCTGGTTTATTACTACACCGAAGACAGCGTCTTCCATGCGCGGCTGGTGCGGAGAGGCCGTTGCGCTTGACCAGCGAACGAATTGACCGCGGCGGTCTGTTGAAGTATCCGGCGAACTCGACCTCCCTGTAGCCGACGCTCGCG
>JAYUWQ010000611.1:0-1540 GCA_043753485.1 bacterium | reverse complement strand
CCGCCATTGGCGAGGAGCAGACCGGCGTAGCCCGCGTATTCGCTGAGTTCCACATCGATAGTGTTATCCTTGAATGGCGCGGGCCCCGCAGCCCCGAGGCGTGGCACGCTGGTCTGGGTTTCCGCCAGTTGGATGGCCGGGGCATTTTGTTCAGCCACGGATGGGCCGGGTGGGCCGGAGGCCGATCGCTTCTTTTTGCCGATCACATAAACCCCGGCGGCAAGCAGCAGGATGATCAGGCCGATGGAGAGGAGTTTGCCGGCAGGGCTGGGAGAGGAGGATTGGCTCATGGCGGGAAAACTTCGGCGTCAGGCCGGATACGGGAAATATGCCGGAGTTTTTGCGAAGAGCAAAGAATCCACTCAGGCTTCAGCTTCAAAAATGGCGGCGGGCGGCGGTTCGTCAAAGCTGCCACCCAAATCTCCGAGCAGTTCTTTCTCCCGCGACATCCAGTCAGTGGCCCCACTGATCCCGGCGGTGACGCGGTCAATGCTGCCTCGAAGCGCCGGGGTATCGCGATCAAGCTGGGCGCGCTCGTGGAGCAGACTGATCTGTTCTTCGAGACGGGACAATTCGGCATCGAGATAACCAAGTTTGGTTTCCATCTCGTTCTGGGCTTGGAGGCGTTCCCGCAGAATGTCGCGGGTGGACTCCAAGGTGCGCCGCAGGCCATCTTCCACCTTGGGCGCGGCGAGGCGCGATTCCACGTTTTCGAGGCGCTGCGACAAGCTGCCGTCCTCCCGGTCTTCGGCACGGGCATTCGCGAGGAGACGCTGCACGGTGATCCGGGAATGGAGGAGTTGCAGGAACAGCCAGGAAACGTGGGCCAGCGTTTCATGCAGCGCGGGATTGTCCGGCACGGCGTGGACCGTGTGCCGGCACTTGGCCATGAAGTCGCTGTAGCGCTGGTTGTCCTGCGGGGAGAGGGCAGCCCGCAGCGCGGCAATGCGGGCGGGGTAGCCGTTAGCCGACGAGGGCGGGCGGCGGGCGTTATCCACGGTCCGGCGGAAGCGGCTATGGTTGGCCAACGTGAACAGATACCCCGCTTCCAGCCCGGCCCCCAGCAGCCAGAAGCCAGGATTCAGGATCCCCAGCAAACCGAAAAGGCCGACGCCGATCCAGTTAGGAGCAACAAACATCCCCGCAGGCTTGGCGTGGAAGGCAGCTTTGAGGTAGTCGATATACCGGCGGGGGGAAGCCATTTGGGGAAAAGCTGAAATAGGAAAAGTGGAACTGCGGGAAGTTGAAAACTGAGGTCAGATCCCGGCCGGAGCAGGCAGGGAAGGGATCTCCATGGCTTCCAGCTCCGTGTGGAACTGCATGGAGTAGAGTTTGCGGTAGAGTTCCGAAGTCCGCAGCAACACTTCATGCCGGCCCATATCCACGATCCGGCCGTGATCCATTACCACGATTTTATCGGCATTGAGAATGGTGGACAGGCGGTGCGCGATCGCGATGACGGTCTTGCCTTTGCTGAGGTCTTCGATCGCCCCCTGGATTTTGCGTTCGCTTTCGGTATCAAGGGCCGACATCGCTTCAT
>JAYUWQ010000610.1:0-3740 GCA_043753485.1 bacterium | reverse complement strand
GTCCGGCCGCAAGCCGGGGTTGGTAGGCGAGGGAGGTGAAGCTGGAGACGAGCAGGGTGCCCTTGACACTTTCCACCACTCCGGAGTCGCGGTCGTCGGTGGCAGAATCCAGCAGCACCCGCGGCCAGGTCCAGGAGACGCCTTCGTCCGGCGACGTCATGGCGTGGACTTGACCGAACGGGCAGACATGGGATTCGCGCCCGCCGGACCAGGTCAACCAAAGTTGACCATTCCGAAGCCGGGCGACGGTGGGCCACCCATGATAGTATTCCGGTTGTTGGGAAATAATCTTCGTTTCCAGTATCTCCGCGGCGGGAGCGGCGCCGTGCGCAAGGCAGGGAAGGGCGAGGGCGGAGGTGGCGATAAAGTGTCGGCGGGTGATCATGCCTGATGACTACGGCTCCTGGGGGCCAAGCTTTACGCCTGCTCTGCGGCAGCCCGTGGATAGGGTTTCTCCCCGGGTGCTGCTTTCCCGCTGAGGTTCAATCCTCGTCAAGTTTGGTGCCGCATTGCTGGCAGTAGCGGGCCGTGGCCGCGTGCTCAGTCCAGCCGCATTCGTCGCAGCGGCGGCGATTGCGGGGGAGTTGGCCGCGCATCTCGCGGCCGATCTCGTGCGTGACGATGCCGGTGGGGACGGCAATTATGGCGAATCCGGTCATCATGATGACGGAGGCCATGATTTTTCCCAGCACGGTGGCTGGGGCGACATCGCCATAGCCCACGGTCGTGATCGTAACGATAGCCCAGTAGATCGACTGGGGGATGTTGGAAAAGTCAGGATTGGCATCCTGCTCAATGACATACATGATGGTTCCTTCCACGAAAACCACTGTGAGCACGGTGATGAAGAACACCGTGATTTTGCGGCGGCTGGCGGCGAGGGCGTTCAGCAGCAGGCTGGCCTCGCCGAGGTGTGCCGCCATTTTCAGAATCCGGAACATGCGCATGAGGCGCAGGATGCGGAGCATCATCAGATATTGGGTGCCGGGAACCAACAGGCTGATGTAGGTGGGCAGGACAGACAGCAAATCCACGATGCCAAAAAAACTGGTGGCGTAACGCCAGCGGTCCCGGACTACCCAAAGGCGGGTGAGATACTCAACGGTGAAGATTGCGGTGAAGGTCCATTCGATCGCGGTGAAGATCCTCACGTGTTGGTTCCGCATTTCCGCCACACTTTCGAGCATCACGGTCAGAACGCTGAGGAGGATCAGGATCAGCAGGCCGATATCAAAGCGCCGGCCAGCCGGGGTATCCGACCGGAAGATGATACGCCAGAGCGTTTCCCGGAGCGGGAGGGATTCAGGCGGCGGGGGAGATCTCATGGTCCAGGCACAGCAACGCCGGAAAATCCGGAATGGCAAGATGGGTTGTGCCTGCGTCCCGGGATCTGAGGGATCATTGACCTCCGCGGGACGCGTGAAATGGTTTTGCCGGAAGTGGGGCCTTCCCGGGGCTGAGAAGCCTGTTTGGAAAAGGCTCAGATGAGGGCGCCTCGGTAGGCGTTGCAAAGCATGGAACTCTGGTTTCAAGCCCGTGAGGCTGTGCCGCCAAGGATTCCCCGGTAAATGGTCACGGCTCTGGACACCCGGGCGGGAAGGATTAGAATGCCGGGGATGAAATTTACTCTTTTGCTGATGCGTGCGATGCTGCTGACTGGTTCTGCGATGGCGGCCCCTGCGGATTGGCCGGTCAATCAGGACGAGGCCAAGGTGCCGGTCTATGTGCTGCCGGAATTGATGAAGGGGTCGGATGGGGCCGTGGTGAAGACGGTGGATGACTGGCGGTGGAAGCGACGGCCGGAATTGGCGAAGGTTTTTGAGGAAGGCATGTATGGAAAGGCCCCGGCGCGGCCGGAATTGGTGTATGAGGTGCTGGAGGATAGCGTGCCGGCTTTGGACGGCAAGGCGCGGCGGAAGCAGGTGCGGGTGTATTTTGGCGGGAAAAAGGAAGGACCGGCGATGGATGTCCTGATTTATGTGCCAGCCACGGCAGCGGGGCCGGTGCCGTTTTTCTGGGGGTTGAATTTTCAGGGGAATCACACCGTTTCCCCGGACCCGGGGATTCTGATGCCCAGACCGCCGGAGGAGTCGGCCGGAACTCCGCGGCCGAAACCGCTCAAAGCCTTTGCCCGGGGCGATCAAGCGGACCGCTGGCAGATCGAGTGGGTGTTGTCCCAGGGCTACGGCACGGCGACCGCGTGGTATGAGGACATTGATCCGGACTTTGATGATGGCTTCAAAAATGGCGTGCACGGGCTGTTTCCTAACTTCGAGGCGGAACGCGATGGAACGACCTGGGGCAGCGTGGCGGCGTGGGCCTGGGGGCTGCGGATGGGAATGGACTATCTGGAAAGGGAGCCATGGTGCGACGCCAGGCAGGTGGCGCTGCACGGGCACTCCCGGCTGGGCAAGGCCACGCTGTGGGCGGGTGCCCAGGATGAGCGGTTTGACGTGGTGATTTCCAACAACAGTGGCTGTGGCGGGGCGGCGCTGAGCAAGCGGTGTTTTGGTGAGACGGTGGGCCGGATCAATACCAGTTTCCCCCACTGGTTCGCGGGGAACTTCAAACAGTGGAATGGCCGGGAGGCGGAAATGCCGTATGATCAGCATCAGCTGCTGGCGCTGATGGCCCCCCGCGGGCTGTTGGTGTGCAGCGCCGAGGAGGACCAGTGGGCCGATCCCGAGGGGGAATTTCAAGCGGTGAAGCAGGCCTCGCCGGCCTTTGTCCTGCTGGGGCAGCCGGGCCTGGATGCCGGCTTCAAGCGGGAGAATCTGGCGGTTTCCACGGGCAATCCAGGATACTGGCAACGCCCCGGAAAACATGATGTCACGGCCGATGACTGGAAACGGTGGACCGGTTTTGTCAAAGCCCGCTGGGGAAAATAACATGAATACCGGACGCCGTCAGTTTTTGGCAGGGTTGCTGGCAGCGGCGGCGTCAGGGAGTGCCCGGGCGGCCGGGGAATTGGATGGCCTGCGGTTCCGCGTGGCCGCCGACGGCTGGGGACTTGCGGGGGCCGGGGAGGTGGAGGCCGTGCTGAAGTCGGCGGCCGGGGTGTTATGGAAATATTTTCCGGCCCAGCAACGCGAGCCTTTTGTGGTGCTGCGGGGCCGGGAGGGGCCGATTGTGCTCTATCAACGGAATGTGGTGGGGGAGATTGTGATGAAGCTGGATACCGAGGACTATTTGTGGTGTCAGTATGTGTATCAGTTTTCCCACGAATTCTGCCATATTCTGAGCGGATTCGGGGACCGGACCGGGAAGCGTAACAACTGGTTCGAGGAGACGATCTGTGAGGTGGCTTCCCTTTTTGTGCTGCGCCGGTTGAGCGAAGTCTGGGCGGCCCATCCGCCGTATTCCAACTGGCAGTCGTATGCGCCGGAATTCCACCGTTATGCCCAGGGGGTGATGGATGGCCGGACCCAGGTGGGCGATGGCCATCTGGGGGATTTTTACCGGAAGCACCGCAAAACGCTGGAGGAGACTCCGCGCGACCGGTCGCTGAACGGGGCCATGGCCTTGCCCCTGCTGGAACTGTTCGAAGGCGCGCCGGAATCGTGGGAGGCGGTGACCTGGCTGAACCGCTCCCCTTCCCCGGAGGGCGGGACCTTTGCAGAGTATCTGGAAAACTGGAGGTCCGCTGTGCCGGCCAAACACCGGAATTTTGTGAGCGAAGTGAGACGCCGGTTCGGGCTGGAGGACCCGGAGGCCGGAGCGGCCGGCCCGTCCGGACCGGA
>JAYUWQ010000609.1:0-3742 GCA_043753485.1 bacterium | reverse complement strand
AGGTGCTGTATGCGGCCATGCAGCGGGTCCCCCCGCGGCTCGGACGGTTTTGAGGGCATGGATTTGGATTCGACAATGGATGGGGTTGCGGCTTCCCTTGAAATTCCCGCTCAAGATTCTCCATTTTCCGAAATCCGGCTCCTGCGCTGGTTGGCCGGAGTGACGGAAACATGGAAATCCGACCTTCCGACATGAGATCAAACCATTTTCTAAACCGGGTGATCCTTGATCGGGAAGAGGTGACGGACTGGGACGCGTACCCCTTTTCGGTGCCGGCGATCCGGGAGTTGAACGAGCTGGAACTGCACCCGAAGGTGACGTTTTTTGTAGGGGAAAACGGGTCGGGAAAGTCGACTCTCCTGGAGGCGATAGCCGAAAAACTGGGATTTCAGTCCATGGGAGGAGGGCGGAATGCGTCGGCCGGGCAGTTTGGTTATGAATCCGCTCTGACCAGGCCGCTGCGGTTGTCGCGCACCCAAAACCGTCCGCTGGATGGGTTCTTTCTGCGCGCGGAGAGTTTTTACAACTTTGCGACCGGGCTGGATGAGCTGGAGCAGCAGCCCTTCTGCGGAGGAGCCTTGCGTTGGTATGGCGGTCGGAGTCTGCATGCCCAGTCGCATGGGGAGTCTTTTCTCAATCTGTTGACGGAACGGCTCCATGGCCATGGGCTTTATCTCTTTGATGAGCCGGAAGCAGCGCTGTCCCCGCAGCATCAATTGTCGATGCTGGTCAGGCTGCATGATCTGGTGCAGGATTTTTCGCAATTCATCATCACCACGCATTCCCCGCTGATCATGGCGTATCCGGAAGCCTGGATCTATCAATTCACGCCGGCGGGGATCCGTCGGGTGGCCTACGAGGAAACGGAACACTACCGGATCACCCACGCGTTCATGCGGAACCCTCAAGCCATGATGCGGGAGTTGCTCCGGCGGGAGGACGAGTTGGGACTTGGGGATAGCTGAGGGACGGGGACATGAAAAAGGCCGCACCTTGCGGTGCGGCCTTTGGAATGTGGGTTCAGGACGATGCCTGATTCAGCTTAGAAGCCGAAACGGACGCCCGTGCGGACGGTGGTGTAATCGGAGGTGTCTTCAGCCCAGTTGTATTGGGCATCGGCGAAGATGCCGACGCAGCTGGCGAAGCGGTAGTCAACCCCGGCACCCACGTGCCAGGTGCCTTGAGTGACGCCGTCGCTATGCAGGCTGCCGCCGACGAGGGCGTAGGGGGCAAGGCAGATGCTCCGGATGGGGAGGCGGAGAACCAAGCTGCCGCTGAGCTGGTGCACGGCGCTGTCGGTGCCAAAAAGGCTGTAGGAACCTTCCAAACCGACGTTTTCGGTGAAGAAGTAGCTCATGGAGATACCGCCGCCGAGTGCGTCATCCAGTTCGTTGGTGGAGTTTTCCGGGAGGATCGCAGCAGCGAAAACGCTGGCGTTGGCGGTGTTGGCGTTGAAGCATTCGCACAGGCTGGGCACGGCCATCGGCGCGGGGGCCTTGGGGGATTTGCCGTAGCTGACGTAGCCGGTGCCGGCTTGAGCGGAAGCCAGACCGAGAGCGGCCAGAGCAAGAGTAGTGAGGGTGGTTTTGTTCATGGGATAAATAGTTGCGAAGAATACATTAAGGGGAAGTGCCCGAGATTCAAGGGATTTTTATGTTTTAGTTCAAAAGAACAAGAGTTTTTCGTTAAATTAAAGATCATTTCATAATTTCAATCATCGGATTAGGGGGCAACTTAAACGGTATTTCATACTGGCAGCACCCCAGGAGGGCCGTGCCTCGCGGAATTTCTGGCCGGTTCAGCACGCCAAATCAGTGGGGCAGCGCTGGAACGGCGACGAGGGGCTGGACTGATTTTGAAGGGGGTTTCCGACGGGGCGGTCCCGGGAAGCCGCGGTGCGGAGGGGCTTCCGGGCATCTCTGTGGAAGAGGGAAATTTCCTTTTCATGCAACCAAAGGCTGCAGAAAACCGCGGCAATGCCACCCAGGGTGATGCTCAGCGTGAGGACATTGCCTGTTTTGCCTTTGCCCTCACCGGTCATAAAGAGTCCCAGCACCGCCAGCGAACCGAGGGCGTAGTAAACCCACTGGGTTTCGCGGCGCCGTTCGTTCTGCTCGTTGAAGAGCTTGGAACTTGGTGGGTTGATGGTGGACTTGGCTTTTTCACGGAAGTGAAGGTAAGGGAGGAGGCTGAAGGCGCTGCAGGCGATGAGGATCAGGCTGCACACCTGGGCGGGCCGGCTCTTGATGACCCAGAGACTCAGCATCCAGGCGATGACGCCAAAAAGCAGGCCCCAGAGCAGGAGCGGCTCCAACAGATAATGCAGGAATCCAGCATTGCCGAGTTGGGACAGGAGTTCCTTGAGTTCTTTGATAAGGTCCATGGGAAGCTGAAATTGCGGGCGGTTCAGGAAAAGAGATCGGGCAAGGTGGCATCAGCGGCGGCTGCCGCCCGGGGTGGGGCTGCGACCCCCATTTTGGCATAGGCGGCTGGCATGGCGACGCGGCCCCGGGGGGTGCGTTTGAGGAAACCCTTCATGATGAGATAGGGTTCGTTGACCTCTTCCAGGGTGGTGGCATCCTCGCCCACCGCCACGGCGACGGAGTTCAGTCCGACGGGGCCGCCGTCGAATTTGAAGATGATGGCTTCAAGAATGCGTTTGTCCATCTCGTCGATGCCGTCGCGGTCGATGTCGATCAAAGCCAGCGCAGCGTCTGCGACCGGGGCATCAATATGGTTGTCCGCGCGGACCTGGGCATAATCCCGCACGTAACGCAGGAGCATGTTGGCGACGCGGGGAGTGCCCCGGGCGCGGGTGGCGATTTCACGGGCGCCGGCAGTTTCCAAGGAAATATCCAGCAGGCCGGCGGAGCGTTCGATGATGTCCGTCAGGGCGGATTCATCGTAATAATCAAGCCGCGAGACCATGCCGAACCGGCTGCGGAGCGGCGCCGTGAGCATGCCGCTGCGGGTGGTGGCCCCCACCAGAGTGAACCGGGGCAGGGGGAGCTGGATGCTCCGGGCACTGGGCCCCTGGTCAATGATGATATCGAGTTTGTAGTCCTCCATGGCCGGATAGAGATATTCCTCCAACTTGGGATGCAGGCGGTGGATCTCATCAATGAAAAGCACATCCCCGCGCTCCAATTTGGTGAGGATAGCAGCCAGATCGCCTGCTTTTTCGATTTGGGGGCCGTTACAGACGTGGATCTGACTGCCAACGCTGGCAGCAATGATATGGGCGAGACTGGTTTTACCCAATCCCGGAGGGCCGCAAAGCAACACGTGGTCCAGCACATCGCCCCGCTGCCGGGCCGCCTCGACCCGCATCATGAGCAACTCCACGACTTTTTGCTGACCTTGGAATTCCGAGAAAACCGGAGGGCGCAGCGAGACGTCAAAGGCCGAGACCGGGGCCTCGGTGGCTTGATGGTAAAAATGATCGCCTCGCTCGGACACTGGTTTTGGGAAAACGGCCTGCGCCGTCGGGGTAGGCCGCTTCCTTAATGGAGCACGCGGCCTTTTTCCAGTCCGATAAAACGGGAAAAGGACCAGCCACTAGGCTGGTCCTTCTCCTTCTGGGTTTCGTTTCCAAGCCGGGCAGGCGGCTAAGTCACGGTTTCACCATGGTGCGGAGTCTGCCGAGTCCCCGGCGGATCCGGGCCTTGATGGTGCCGAGAGGTTCGCCGGTTTTCTGGGCGATTTCGAGTTGGGTCAGGCCCTCAAAAAACGCCAATTGGAT
>JAYUWQ010000608.1:0-3745 GCA_043753485.1 bacterium | reverse complement strand
GGGCCGGGATTTCATCGGCAGGGCTTTGAGCCGTGGCCGCCGGAGCCGCGCCGGCGGGCAGGGCGGGCAGGTCCGCGATGGACCGGTCAGCTGCTTTGTCGTCTACTGCGGCCACGGAAACCGGGGCGGGGGCCGGGGGCGGGGCTTCGGCGTATTGGGACGCTTTCAACTTCTCTTCGACTTGGCGGCGCTGGGGGGCCCTGGCGAGGTCCCCCACGACCCGCTGGCGCATGTCGGCTTCCTTTTTGTTGCTGGAATCCTGTTCCTGCCGGGCTTCTGCAGGCTTGAGGGCGACATTCAATTGGGGCGGGGCATAGCCGTTGGCAACGGCAGGTGCCGGGGCGGGCGGGACTGCCGCAAGGTTGACCTTTTCCTCCAAGGCCTTGGCTGCATCGTTTTCGGAAAGTCCCCCTGCCGCGTCCTTCAAAGCAACTGCCGGAAGCGGTTCCGACATGAGATTGGCCGCGCACAACCATGACCGGTTATCGCTGACACGGCGGGACTGCTGGCTGAGCCCGAGCATGGCCCATTGTTCGGGACCGGCTTTTTCAGCGAGGCGGGCGCGCAGTTCCTGGAGGCGGAGGGCGGATTCGTCCGGGACCGGAGGTTTGTCCGGACCATCGGTGACCTGCGGAGACCGGACCCGGCCATCGGGGTCCATTTCAAAGTGCAGCAGGACCGGTCCCGCCGGACTGACCGGGGGCGCACTGGCGGGACTGGTGCGGTATTGATCCGGCGGACGGGCGCTTTCCCCCACCAGCAGCGAGGCCGCGAGGGATTCCATGCGCCACAGGGCGAGGCGCGAACGCTCCTGCACGGCGGCTTCACCGGCCATGCGGTTTTGGGTGCGCTCCATACCCACGAGAGAATGGGTCGCCCATGCCATGGCTCCGGCCAGCAGGAGCAGGCCGCCGAGGGCGATGGTCCAAGTCAGGGCGGGCTTCATGGGACGGGTTTGGCCAGAGCGTAACCTTTGCCGCGGACGGTCAGGATGACCCGGGCGTCGGTGGGATCGTCGCGGAGTTTGGCGCGGAGATTGGCGACATGCATGTCGATGGTGCGGGTGCCATTGGCGCTGGCAGGGAGACGCCAGACGCGGAGGAGGATTTCCTCGCGGCTGAGGGCGCGGCCGGGGTGTGCGGCGAGGTAACGGAGCACGGCGATCTCCCGCTCGGACAAGGCCTCGCGGGTGCCGTCGTCGCGGCGGATCTCGCAGCGGGCGAGGTCGGCGGTGCCTCCGGGAAAGGCCAGCGTTTCGATTTCCTGAGGCCGCTCGGGGGAGCGGCGGAGCACCGCATTGACCCGGGCCAGCAGTTCGCGGGCGCCGAAGGGTTTGACCATGTAATCGTCAGCTCCAAGGTTGAGGCCTTTGACCCGGTCGGCCTCGGCGCCCATGGCGCTGAGGATGATGACCGGGGTGGTGGGTCGGAGCTCGCGGACTTTCTTCAGGATGGTGAGGCCGTCGACATGCGGCAGCACCAGATCCAGCAGCAGCAGGTCAAACGCGGCCCGCGCCACCACCTCCAGCCCTGCCCGGCCATCGGCGGCGTGCAGTGTTTCGTAACCGGTCGCCTCCAACGCATCCAGCAAGCCGGTGCGGATGGCGGCGTCGTCTTCGATGACCAGGACGGTGGGCATGGGGGAAGTGCAGGAAGGGATCGTTGGTTCAGGAAACGGGCGGGGACTCGCGTCCACCGATGCCGCAGGATGGCCTGTTCCGGGCGGCTTGGCCACCTTTAACGGATAACCAAAGCCGCCCCGCGGCCGGTTACTCCCATTTGAAGCCCGCCTTGCCAGCCTGGGCCCGCACCGCTTTGGCGACGGCAGTGTCGAGGGTATCCGCACCACCCGCCTCCTTGCGCTGGGCGGCGAGGAAGGCTTCGCGGGCTTCATTGAGGATGCGGATTTTCTCCTGCACGGCCGTGCGCTCGGCGGCGAGTTTGGCGACGTGGGCCTTGAGATCGGCTTCGTTCAAGGCCCGGAGTTCTTCCGGCAGTTCGCTTTTTTTGATGGTGGCCGGATCGACTTTGTCTTTGCAGACGGCATCCACCAGATCCCAGTTTCCATTGGCATAGTTGCTGGATGTTTTCGTCAGGGCGCGGCTGATGGGGGCTGCCGGAGCTGCCGCCGCGGCGTTGGCATCCTGGGCAATTTGGTTTCTGGCCTTCTCCTCGCGCTGCGCTCCATAACCACAGTAGGTCTTGTTCAATTCGCCGCTGAGCCGGACGATTTCGCCGTCCTGCGGGGCCGGGATGTGGGCGACCGCTTTGTCCTGATCAATGCAGAGGTAGCTGCCCTCCCCCAGCATCGCGCCCTGCTGCCAGCCGCCATTGATGCCGTCCTGACTGTTCCCACAATGGATCGTATTGACCACAATTCCCTTCCCCATGGCGGCCCGGCAGGCTTCTGCGGAGGAAACCGGCCCCTGGGTAAAGGGCTCATTGCCGGCTACAAACACGGCTTTGTAGACGCCGGGGTCGCTGCTCCATGTCAGGGTCTGCACGGCCTCGCGGATCACCGCCCCGCAATACTCCGAGCCGCCATTGGTGTTCAGGGCAAAGAGGCGGCGGCTCACTTCATCGAGGTCGCGGGTCAGCGGCGTGATCTGGCGGACCCAGTGTTTGTCAGCGCTGAGGCCATCGTTGCCATATTCGAAGAGGGCGACCTCCAGCTCCGGGGTGCGGCCCTCGCGTTTGGCGGTGTTGAATTCGTTGACGATTTTCCAAAGCTGGGCGCGGGCCTGATGGATCAGGCCTTCCATGGAGCCGCTGGTATCGAGCAGCAGGGCGAGTTGCACCTTCGGTGCGGGAGGGTCCGGGGCCGCGTGCAGCAGGGAACCAGAGGTCAGGAATCCGGCGGCGAGGAGTGAGCAGTGCGTTAGTTTCATGGCTGGTATGGGTGTTGAGGTTGGCTTGGGTGTTGAGTTGGATCCGGGAAGTCCCGGCACCTCCCACTTTCCCCCCACCCGGCAGGTCCGTCTGTAAACGCCTGGTAAAAGCGCAGGGCGGATGGCTGGCCAATCCGCCGGTGGGCTTCCGGCGGGCTGGAAGTTAGGGGGAACGGCGGCCGGTCCCGTCCCGGAACGCAGGCGCTCTCATCCCGGCCGGGCTACCGCATCTGAGACCGCACTTCTTGCCCTGCAGCCGGTCTGCCGGAGTGCGACTCCGGGGAGTCCATGACCATCCTGACATTGTCCCGTTCAAAGAAAACGGTTTCTGCTGCGAAAAATCCCGCCTGACAGACCGGGAAATCCCCTGCGTTGTATGGATTCGTCCGGCGCTGGTTGGCCCGGGATTTTTGTGATGGTGCTTCTTCGAATTCTCTTCTTTTCCGCCGGGATGTCCGCCGCTGCCATGGCGGCGGAAACGGTGCCGCCGGGCAGTGCCGCCCCTTCGCGCCTCACCCTTGATCAGGCGTACGACCGGGCGCTGGCGACAGATCAGTCCATCGCCTTCGCGCTCCAGACTTTGCTGCAGGCCGATCTCCAACCGGCCCGCGCGCTGACCCGAATGACCCCCCGCTTGAACGGCTCGCTGAGCGCCGACCACAATGGCTCCGGTGATTCGGGTTTTGACTTTGACCGTGCCACGGGTGGCCGCACCCGCCTCTCCCTCAGCAAACAGCTGTTCGACCCAACGGTCGGACCGGCCTACCGCGCAGGACTGCTGACGGCCTTGGAGAGCCGGCTCGACTATCGGACCACCATCCGGGACACCGCCCTCGCCGTGGCATCCGCCTATTATGA
>JAYUWQ010000607.1:0-3746 GCA_043753485.1 bacterium | reverse complement strand
TCCCCAGTGACTTGAGCATTGGTGGGGGAGCCAAGATGGATGCGGACCAGGTCGTAGGGCGGGCCTCCTAGCAGCGGGGCGGCCCATGTCTGGACTGTTTCGCCGGGCTGGAATGTCAGGGTGCCGCTGGCCAAAGTGGTTTCTTCCATGGCATCCCGGTCGGGTTTTCCTGTGGCTTGCCAGGGAACGGTGACCACCTGACTGCTGAAAGTGCTGAGCCGGACAGTAAAGCGGCCGCCGGCAGGGTAGAGGGAGAGCGGGTCGTTATAATGATCGTGGAGCAGGGCGACTCCCACCGCGGATCCGGGAACGGGCATGAAGACCGCGATCTGGCTGGCATCGGCGACGGGGTCCCACAGGGTGCTGGCAGGGGTGTCTTCCGCCCCCTGCTGATGGGTGAGGTCGGCAGGGCGGGTGTATTTGGTGTTTTTGGAGACGAGCCGGGCATCCTGGTAGTTCCAGTTGCTGGCGGCTCGCCACTCCATGGCAAAGGCATCACGGAAAGTGTTGTAGAGGAGGAAGGAGTTCACCACGGTGATGGTGCCCTCATAATTGCTGAAGGAGTTGTAGTTATCGCCGTAACGCGCCCCGCATTGGTTGCCGGCGAAGAGGCAGTGGTCGACCAGGCTTTGGGGGCCGGTGCTGCTCTCGCTGTAGCCGCATTCCATGGCTTGCCCACAGTTGAAGTGGACCCCGTTGCGGGTCTGGGGAACCCGGTTGCTGCCAGAGTTGGAAAAGGCTTCGTGGATGCAGTTTTCAAACCAGCAGCCGTCACAGATTACCGTGCCCGGTCCAGAGGCGCCGGAGTCGATGCCATCATCCTTGGTCCAGCCGATCACGGTTTTGGTGAGGCGGTAGGTACGCCCACTGCCGGGAACCAGATAGATGCCGTCATTGTCGCGGTCATCAAAGGCGGTGCCATCGTCAGGATCGGTGTTGGGTTCGTTGCACTCCAGCAGGGCGGAGCTGTGGATTTCGACACTGCCGCCTACTTGTTCCCCTCCGGTGATGACGCGTTGCATGGAAGTGCGGGTGAGCTGGAGGGTGCCTTCCTCGGTGGAAAATCCGGCCCCGCGGATCTGACCGGCGGTAATGGGACCGATCAATGAACAATCAGTCAGGTTGCAGATGGCACCTGTGCCGATCGCGACGCAGGGTTGTTGCTCGCGGTGCCGGGAAAAGATGCCGCGGTCCGGGGTAATGCCGGCCTGGGTATACCAATTCTGATTCGCTCCCCAGCAGCAAAACAGGGTGCCGGTAGCTGTAAAGGAAGCTTTGGCGGCGGTGGTGGTCTGGTGAAGCCAGACGCCACCCCAGGGGGCAGCGGTATTGTCAGGAACGATGACAATGGGTTGGCTGGTCGTTCCATTCATCTGCACGGTGCCACCGGGTTCCACCCAGATTTCGGCGCCGGGAGCTGCCCGGATCACGCTGCCGGCTCCGACCGTGAGGGTAGCGCCGGCTTTGATGGTGAGGACGGATTGGAGGTGGATACGGCTGTCCGCGGCCCAGTTCTGGCTTCCCGTCAGGTTTCCAGTTTGGATGGTCCAGGTGGTGCTGGCTTCAAACTGGATCGGAGCGGTGTCGGTCAGACTGTGAATCGTGCCCGCGAAGTCAGCCGGCCCGGCGGTCGTTTTGGCAGGGAGAATGGTGGAGCCCCAGCCGCGCCGAAGTTGGGTGGTATGGTTCGGATAGTTCCCCGCAGTGACGAGGCCATTGAGAAACAATGGATCGCCCGCCGTGGCACCGGCGGCGGCCCCTTGCTTCAGCCGCAGCGCCACTGGGACGGGGAGATTCAGGGGATATTGCGCAGGGGCGATGACGTCCAGCACCTGACCGGTGAAAGCGGAAGGAGCATCATTCACCAGCCGCAGGGGCTCGGTGATGGGCAACCCGTTTTCGGTCGTGCCGCGACCGGGATTGGCAATGATGAATTGGAAAGCCAGGCTGGTGGTGGAGACGCTGGTCGTGTTGTTGACCTTGGTCTCGTAAACTTCGTGATAGCCCGTGGTGGACACCACCGTACTTCCCAGTGGCAGGGAATTTCCATCCAGGGTGGCGGTGATGGTGAATCCGGCTTCCGGAGCGAGAGTCACCGTAACGGGGATCAGGGTGGTGGTCCCTGCCGGATAGTTGCGGGTGGCCAAGGCGTTGCCGCTCCGGGTGGCCGTGACGAGGGCGGTCGCCGACAGGGTGGAGGCAATGAGCAGCGCGATGGTGAGAGCCGGTTTCATATGGGAATAAATGGAGGAAAGAGCGATGCAGTGCTCTGGAAATGACAAAGAAGCCCCTGATTGACCAGCTTTCCATGGCGAATCGGGAGGGCAAAAATCACATCCAACCGTGCGCCGCGACCGGCACAGGAGGGGGATCTTTCCGGGGGTTCCGGATGAAATTCCCGTTCCTATTCCTAACGTGGAGTGTAAACGCCGAAGTCGTTGAAGAAGTATTTTTTGGCGAGGCGGTACATCCAGTGTTTTTCCGGAATCTCCTCGCCAGGCACATGTTGGCTGAGGCGCGGGGTCATGCTTTCCAGCTCGGCCATGGCGGTGCGGCGCATGGTGGTGTCCACGGCCCCGTGTTTTTCGGCGAGCTGTTTGACGAGGTCAGGGCGTTCAAGGACAATACAGCCACGGGTGTGCTGGGCGCTCACTTCACGGAAGTCCTTGAGGAACGGGGAACTGGTCAAAAGGTCGTAGATGCCGCGGGAGTCATGCACGTTTTCCTTGGCAAACTGGATGATGGGGCAGGGCTCCACATGGCCCCGCGGGCTGATATGGTGACTGATTCCGGTGGCCATGGGACAGAGGGCCTGGCCTTTGTCATCGTAGTAGGCGTCCACGATGGCGATGGGAGTTTTGGCACGCTGTTCGACCACGAATTTTCTGACTTTGACTAATTGATCCGGGCGGAGGGCCAGGTCGGAATTGATCTTGGGCCCGACCGGCCGGTAGGTGTGATACCACGTGTAGTGCACTCCCCAGTCGATCAGGCGGTGCAGCCATTTTTCGGTGAGGAGGTCGTCGATGTTGGTCTGGCAGAGGCTGGTGGCCACGCCGGTAAGGAGTTTCTGATCAAGGCAGTTCCGCAGGCCGCGCAGAGTGCGGTTCAACACGTCCTTGCTGCCGCGCCGCAGATCGCTGACCTCGCCGGTACCTTCGATGCTCACCAGCGGGGTGCAGTTGCCGAGCTGCCGCAGCTTTTTGGCGACTTTTTCGGTGATCATCTGGCCGTTGGTGAAAATCTGAAAATAACAGTCAGGATGCTGCGCCAGAAAATCGAACAGTCCGGGGTGCAGGAAGGGTTCGCCCCCCAGCACTCCGAAGAAGCTGTTCCCATGCTCCCGGGCGTCGTTCACCAGCCGGTTCAGTTCATCCAGTTCGATCATGTTCCGCGGCGATTCCACGTCGACCCAGCAGCCCTGGCAGCGGAGATTGCAGCTGTTGATGATACTGAGGTAGAGAAAGGGAGGGAACACGACCCCCTGCTTCAGCCGCTGCTTGAAGAGCATCACCGACCGCGCGCCTTTAAATCCAAAATTCCAGGCCATGGTGGCCAGAAGCCGTGGATCGACCGTGCCGGCGATGCGGGAACCGAGTTGAAGAATCATGCAGGTTTTTGGGGGGAGTCGGTGAAGGGAAGCTGGTGTGGCCAGTAACTGCGGGGCACGCAGGGACTGGCGGAGATACGGTGCGGAAACGCCACCGATTGCACGGATGTGACGGATGCGCACGGTTTTTGGCGGG
>JAYUWQ010000606.1:0-3747 GCA_043753485.1 bacterium | reverse complement strand
TCGAGTTCATCCTTGGCAATGCGGCCATCCTGCACCGCGGCGACGAGCGCCTGGGCGGAAGCGGGTTGGGAGGCGAGGGCTTCCAGCGAACGGCGGCGCTGCAGGGCATTCAGGTCCGGCCAGAGCGGCAGCAGGCGGGCGGGGGTGGTGACCAGTGCGGCCAGGGCGGCATCCCGGAGCGCAGGGTCGGGGGATTTGGTCAGGGGCAGGAACAGGTCGGCCCGGGTGCTGCCCAATTGCCGGAGGGTGGTAAGGACGCTGGCATTGGTTGGCAGGGCGGCCACCGCCGGTTCCAAATCTGTCAGGGTGAAGGCCGCGATCACCTTCAGGGCCACCGCAGGATCACGGGCCAGCAGGTCCTTCGCCGTGCCGGTGAGCAGGGGCGCGAGCGCCCGGGCATCAAACCGCGTCTTCTGGCGCAGCAGGGCCTGCAGTCCTTCCGGTTTGGCCACGAGGGCCGCGAGGGCCTGCTGCACCGCCGGGTCCTCCGGCGATTCGGCGAGGCGCAGGATTTCCTCGTCGTTGGGCGCCCGGTCGAGCCGGGAGAGGAGTTTCGCCACCCGGGGAGCGGAGGCCTTGGCCGGGAGCGAGAGGCAGGCGACCATCAGATTTTCCGGCGGCAGGGTGGCCGCTTTGCCGCTGTCCAGAAAGGCGGACACCTTGTCAGGATGGGATTCGAGGGACATCCGGACGAGGTAACGTTCGTATTCGCGCTCATAGGCGGCCCCGGTTTTGATGATTTTGCCGCTGTGGGTGGAGGGGCGGGTAGGCTCCGGCAGGGCCGCCCCCGCGTTGCCGATCATGGCCTGCAGCAGTTCTCCCTCGGCTTTAAAATAGGGGGCCAGGGGCAGGCAGTTGCCGACGGTGCCAAGGCTGGCAAAACGCACCTCGGGATCGGGGTCCTGCAAAAGCCCGAGGGCCCGCGGCAGACCGGCCACCGCGGATTCCCGCCGGGCGTTCCGGTTGGGTGACTTGGTCAGCGCTTCCAGGGAAGCCGAGCGATCGGTGCCGGTCGATTGCAGCACCCACAGGGCCTGGATGCGGGCCGCATCCGGATAGGGAGTGGCGGATGGCTTGGCCTGGAGGGTGAGCGACTTCAAGGCCGCGAGGGTTTCCGGCGCGGGTTTCTTTTTGTCCTCCAGGGTCTGCCACGCCAGATGCGATTGCGTCAGGGAAGCGCTGCCGAGTTTCGCGACGAGGTCCAGTTCCGGGAGTTTGGTGAAGTCCGGCACCGGGAAGCCTTTTTGCTCCTTGCCTTTGAGACGCCAGATGCGGCCGCGTTTTTTGTCGCGGTCGGGGTGGTTGCGGGCGACTTCGTTATGGCTGATGATTTTGTTATACCAGTCCACGATGTAGACCGCGCCATCCGGGCCGAGGGTCATGGCGACCGGGCGGAACCATTCGTCCCCGCTGGCCACTACATCAGGCAGCTTTTCCAGCCGCCAGCGTGGGCCGTCGCGGTGCATCTTGATCGCCTGGATGCGGTTGGTGATGGGATTGGCCACCAGCATCACATCCGACCAGTCGGGCGGGAAGGAGCCGGCGGCATCGGTCAGGGCCAGTCCGCTCAGCCCGGTGCCTCCCATGCGGAACTCGGCGGTGCCGGGAAATTCCGGGGCGTAGCTCTTCCACTGGGCATTCGAGCAGCCGGGGTAGTTGGCATATTCGTGAAACGGCATCACGGGATAACCAAAGTCGTTGGCCTCCTGGATGAAGGTCTCGCCTTCGCCGTTCATGACGAGGCCCCAGATGTTGCAGGGGCCATTGCTGGTGATGGTGAACTCCGAACCATCCGGACGGAACTTCGCCATGCGGGTCTGATCGAAGGGGGTGACCTTGCCTTCGGGGCCGACCACTTTGCTGTAGTTGAAGGCGCCCTGCGCCATCCAGAGCCAGCCGCCCGGTGCCCGGGTGAACTGGTGGGGGAAGAGGTGGGAGTCCTGCACCCCGAATCCAGTCAGGACGACCTCGCGTTTGTCGGCTTTGCCGTCGCCATCGGTGTCGCGCAGAAACACGATGTCGTGGCCGTGCTGAGTATAACAGCCGTCCTTGTAAGGGAGGATGCCGAGGGGAATGGCGAGACCATCCGCGAAGACGGTGGGCTCCTTGGCATAACGGACCGGTTGGCCATCGGTGCCGCGGGCCACCACGTCATAGACGAGGATTTTGTCCTGCGCTTTGCTGGCATACAGGGCATCGGCGGCGCCGGGATTTTCATTGGCATCGACCGGATACTCGCGGGCGGTCATGGTCCAGAGGCGGCCTTGCTGGTCGAACTGCACCGCCACAAATTTGCCATAACCTTTCTCCAGATCCTCCTCCACGACCAACTCCAGCTCCAGCCCGGGCGCGAGGGAAATGGCGCCCCGTTCCGCCTCCGGGGACAGCGGCGAAGCCTGGGCGGATTTTTTCGGTTCGGGCGCCCCCTGACGTTGTGGGGTGGGCGGGAGTTCCTCAATCGTCAGGTCTTTCACCTGGACCAGCGCCTTGCCGCCGCCGTGGACTTGGATGCCCAGTTTGCCGGTCTGGATGATGGCCGGGTCGGCTTCGGTGTAGTCCACCCCCATGACCCCGTTGATCCAGGTGGTGATGCGCGGTCCGTCGGCACGGATCACGTAGTCGTTCCAGTCGTTCCGTTTGATGACCGGGTCGAGCAGTTTCATGTCGGACTGGGCCATCAGCTTGTTGCGGCGGCTTTCGTCGTAGATGCAGCCCCACCAGGAAGGATCGCCGAAGTCACATTGATACCCCGCCATTTCGGAATCGCCCGGCACGCGCTGGGAGCGGATTTGGAAGCCGGAATTGATGAAGCCTTCGCTGCCGGTCAGTTTGATTTTGAGCCGGATGATGAAGTTGCCGAAATCCTTGGTGGTGGCGAGAAATTCATTGCGCTTCACCGTTTCTGTCAGGGAGCCCCCGGTGATGAGGCCGTCCTCGATGCGCCAGATTTTGGGATCGCCCTCCCAGCCGGTGAGGGATTTTCCGTCAAACAGCGACTGGGGCGCACGGGGCGCCGGGGGGGCTTCGGCGGCATGCAGGACGGGCGCGGCGAAGCAGAAACAGACCAGGGCCGGCAGGAGGAAAAGAGGACGAGATTTCATGAAATGGAGGCACGGAAATGCCGTGCCGGAAGTTGAAACAGGTTTTGCGGGGCGAGTCTATCAGCAATGACAACACAGGGCGTGCGCCTGCTCCCTGCGGCGCCTTCTGCACCGATGCCCGGGCAGGGGAGGCATGCGGCATGCTGAGGCCCGCTTTCCTTTCAGAAAGCGGGCCGTCAGAAGGGATTCATCCCGGCGGATTACGGGGTGCCGGACTTGTCATCCGGGGGCAGGGGAGCCGGTGGTTCGGACGTGCCGGAGTCGGCCTCGGCCTCGACGGCCGAATCAGGGGCCACTTCGGCGGCTGCTTCAGGGATCGCTTCAAGGTCCCCTTCGGAGGAGGTTACGGGGGCCGTGGCTTCCTCAGGGGAACCCGGCGCGGTTTCCGTCTCCAAGGCCGGGGTTTCCGGCTTCGTTTCGATCAGAGCCGGAGGATCCCCTTCAGCCGGACTGGATTCCAGAAGCGGAGTTTCCTCCGGGTGCGTTTCCGAAGTTTCGTAAAGGTGCGCATGCTCCCGGCGGTAGATTTCCGCTTCCTCATCTGCGGTGGGGAGATCCGGATCGGAGTGGTGCGGATGGCCGTGCCAATGATCATCGTGATGATAGGGATCGGCATGGTAATCCGGTGCCCCGCCGTGGTGGCCAT
>JAYUWQ010000605.1:0-1544 GCA_043753485.1 bacterium | reverse complement strand
TTCATGTCGGATAATGGCTTCTGGTTAGGGCACGGGGGATCGCGCCGGGGGGCGAATCCCTAGTCGGGAATTGCGGTTTCGCAATCCTGGAATCGGTTCCGCCAGTTTTTTCCCAGGGCTTACGCACCAAAAGTCTGAAAAATCAGATTGGTGATTCCTTCCCGGAAGCGGGGATCCAGCGCGGAGCGCTTTCTTTTGCTGCGCAAGGAGCCTTTGCCGGGGCTGGCTTTGAGGAACTTGGTGGCGATCTCCCGCACCAGGGTCAGATTTTGGGCGGCGGTCCGGTCACGGACTTGGCAGTGATCCTCATGGTAGGTGACGTCGAGGACATGATGACACTGGTTTTCCACCGACCAGTGCGCCCGGATCAGGTCTCCGAGGCGGACGGCATCCGGCGGCAGACTGCTCAGATAGTAGTGGTATTCCTCCGTCGGGGTCTCCTTGGAATGCCGCTGGCGCAGGGTCCGGCGGCGCACTTCGATCACACTTTGCAAGCCGGGCCATTTCCATGATTTGTCAAACCAGGCCAGGTCCCGGCAGACCACCACGTCGCGTTGCTCATAACGGCCCCGGTTCATTTCGCGGGTGCCGGCTTCCTGCCAGGACTCCGGCCATGGGGTGCCGGGATCTTCCGGCCGCCCCGCCGCAAACCGGGATTTGACGGCTTCAAAGGCGTGCTTTTCGTTGGCTTTGAGTGCCAGCAGGTAGTCCGCCCCGGCCTCCTGCAGGAGTCCGGCGACCTGGGGATGGCCCGCCATGGCGTCGATGGTCACGACGGCCCCATGGAGTTGCAGGCTGGCGAGGAGCCGGGGCAGAGCTTCCAGTTCGTTGCTTTCATCGGCGCAGGCGGCGTAGCCGACGCTCAGGCTGGCCTCGCCGACCCACGCCCGCAGCAGGTGCAGCGTGCTTTTCCCCGTAGCCGGGTCCTTGGTCCCCCGGCTGACTTTTCCATCAATGGCGAGGTGTTGGCCCCCCAATTCCCCTACCCATTGCTGCATGACTTCAAGGAGGGCTTCCGGCTGCAGGCCCATGAAGACATTGCGGAAGACATCATGGGAGGGCGCTCCGTGGACCAGTGGAGTGAAGCGGCGCAGCCACTCCAATTGGGATTGGGCAAAGTAACCCATATCCGTAAAGTCCTCACAATCAGACACCCTGGCGCAGAGGGCCACCAACAGGACCTCGGGCAGCCGGTGGAGCACCCGTCCGGAGACGCGGGCATCCGGCAATGCCGCAAACAGTTCGCTCAGGCGGGCCAGTGGCGCCGGATCAACCGGCAGGGAGCAAGGGCTGGATTCGTCGCGAGGGGCCAATGGAGGATGCGTCATCCTCAACTCATTTCGCCATATGACAGTTCTGGCAATCATGAGCCACCCTGTAATTACCAGGTTTACTTGCTCATTTCATGCGTATGCCCTGGGAAGAACCACCCGGGAATCCACGGTCTCCACGGGGCGGCTGGATCACCCGGTCACCCAACCGGCAGCGGCGGCCGGAGGTTTATTCCACGCTGCGGGCAATGGCTAGTCTCTCACAACCCTTGA
>JAYUWQ010000604.1:0-3752 GCA_043753485.1 bacterium | reverse complement strand
CTTTGACCATCCAGGGCGGTTCCCAATCCCGGATCAAACCCAATGGTATTGCCCCAGTTGGCGGCATCCACCACCGCATCATCCAGCCTGAGCAGCAGGATCTGATCGTTGCTGTTGGACATGTTGATGGTGTTGGTGGCGTTGACGTCAGGATCCCAGGTGCCATAGACCGTCAGATTGGAGACGGCCGCATGGTCCCCGTTGGCGCCGGTGCCCACTTCATAGGTCGGCAGGAAACCATACACGGTATTGAAACGGTTGGCATTCACGGCGATGGTCTGCACGGCGCCCGGGGCGATGCTGGCCCCGGCAGGAAAGCTGAACATGCCTTCCGTATCGGAGACGGCGCCGGAGGTTTCCTCGTCCCCGATTTTCCAACCGGTGAGGTCCACCACCACGGCGCCGTTGTTGTAGATTTCGATCCATTCGCCGGAGGTATCGCTGCCGACCTCATTGAAGAGAACTTCGGAGATCACCACGGCGGCCTGGGCCGGCACCGTGAGCAAAGGGAGAATCAAAAGGAGAGGTTTTAACATGGGAGGGGAGGTTTGGCGGGAGCGGCCATGGGGCTGCCGGGCAAGGTCTGCGCCAGCCTCCCACGGTGTGCCATGGGAGTTGGGCAACAATGTTGTCACCTGATGACTCTCAACTCTTTAACAGCCGGGACCGGGCTTCCGGAAACAAGTCACAATCCCGTCACCGAGCCGCGCTTGCCGCGGGCTGGCACCCCCCGGCAGGTTGGCCGGTGATTTTGAGAACCCCCCTGCTCTTTCCGCTTCTCCTGCTGCTCTGGCAGGCGGGCCCCGCCGCCCGGATAGCCCTCGCTGCTCCGGCACTGCCCTTTCTGGGAAGCTATGCGGAATCCTTCAATACCCTGCCCTCCAGCGGCACTGTCAGCCTCCCTGGCACCGGGACCGCGGGGGCGCAGGCCGACCTGCCTGGACTGACCGGATGGCAGGCCGCCCGGGTGGGCGGGACCTCCACCACGGACCTGACCCTGGCCACGACGGCCGGGACCACCGGACGGCTTTATGCTTTTGGGGAGGCCGGTGACCGCGCCCTGGGCTCGCTCGCCTCCGGCTCCACGGTGGCTGCGGTGGGGATCGCGCTGCGCAACACCAGCGACCAGACCTTTGAGCGCGTCACTCTCAGGTATGCCCGCGAGGTCTGGCTGACCCAGGGCACCAGCACGGCCAATGCCTTTGATGACCGGTTGCGTTTCGCCTGGGGGATTGACTCCGCAGGGACCACGATGGACAATTTCCTGACGTATCCTACCCTGACGCCTTTCCCTGGACTGGATGCCCTGAGCGAATCCACCAATACCGTCACCGGGGTGACCGGCAGCACCACACCGGACCGCCTGCGCCCCGGCCAGAGTGCGCCGTGGCGGCAACCGGTCACTGCCACCCTGACATATCTCCATTGGGCCCCGGGACAGACGCTCTACCTGCGCTGGATGGACCGGGATGATGCCGGATTTGACGCGGGCCTGGCCCTTGATGATGTGCAAGTGGAAGCCTCCGCCGGCCCTTTCCCCGTGGCCGTGGGCCTCGAGGCTGCCACTCCGCAGCAGTTCCGGCTCCAATGGCCCACCCGCCCCGGCGCCCAATACCGCCTGGAGGAATCCAGCCGCCTCGAATCCTGGCAGGCGGTGGCCGGTTTCCCGCGGCGGGCGGAGGGTTTTTCCTGGCAGCACGACCTCCCCGTCACGGCGGGCAGCCGCTTCTTCCGGGTCTGGGAAAATGACCCGGCTCCTTCCGGTCAGGAGGTGTATTTCACCGCGCCCGGCCCCACCGGAACCGAGGTGGACCTGACCTTTGAGCGGAAGCTGCAGGATTTGTTGGAGCAGGCTCCGGCGGGGTCCTCGGTGCGGGCAGCCATCTATACCTGGACCCGCGAAAGCATGTCGGAAGCCTTCATCGGGGCGCACACCCGCGGGGTCGATGTCCGGCTGATCGTGGGCAGCGACTTCCCGGCGGTGGATCTGCTGCTGGCGGCCCTGCCCGGACGGGTGACCATCTGCCGCGATGGCAGCGGCACGCCCAATGGTTGCCAAGGGGGCCGGATCAATCACAACAAATTTGTCCTGTTCTCCGCCCTGGCCGACGGCACCACCCACGTCACCATCCAGTCATCCGCCAACTTCACCGACCTGCAGCTGTCTCTCGCCAACAATCTGGTGATCATCCGCCGCGACGCCGCCCTGCATGCGGCCTATCTGCAATATTGGCAGGATCTCGCCAGCCAGCCGCTCAATCCTGACTATTACCGCACCGCCAACGGCGATGCCGGGACCAGGGTCTGGTTTTTCCCCCGTGCTTCGGCCAATGGCACCACGGGGGCCGGTGACCCCATCGTGGAGGAATTGAACAGGATCGATCCCTCCGCGGGCGGCAGCATCCGGATCACCATGGCCTTTTGGACCAGCCCCCGCCGGGCCATCGCCCAGCGCCTCGTCGCCCTGCACCAGGCGGGCTGCCGGGTCTCCGTGGTCACCCATCCCCAGGAAACCAGTGCGGAGATTCTCCAAATCCTGCAAGGCGGCGGGATCCCGGTCAGCCTGCTGGCCCCGGTACATTCGAAATATCTCCTGATGGACGCCGTCTACGAAGGCCGCAGACAGCAGCTGGTCTTCACGGGTTCCCATAATTACACCGGCCCGGCCCTGACCGAAAACGACGAAACGCTGCTCCGGCTGAACCACCCGGGGCTCTACGACGCCTTCCTTGCAGACTGGCGGCGTCTGGCGGCTCATCCGCTGGTCGAATGAAAGGACGGTGAACGCGATTTCCGGCGGTGACGATATCCTTCCGCTTCAACCCTTGAATTCCGGAAGGCGGCGCCTTATGCGGCGGGATGGAGGAGACGGAACCGGATATCACGCAACAAGACCTGGTCGATGCCCTGGACAGCGGGGACGCGGGGTTGGCGCGTGAAATGGTGCCGCAACTGCACGAGGCGGACCTGGCGGGGGCGTATGAAACCCTGCCGGAGGAGGAGGCCGGGGAGCTGCTGAAGCTGATCCCGGAGGACCAGTTCGCGGAATTCCTGACACAGCTGCCGCTGACGGATGCGGTGGAGATCCTGCGGGACCTGCCGGACAGCCGCCTCGCGGAGGTGCTGGCGGAGATCCCGGATGATACCTTGGTGGACCTTTTGCAGGAAATGCCACCGAGGCACCGGGGGCACGCCTTTCACCTGCTGTCGGAACCACGGCGGAAGGCGGCGCGGGAGTTGCTGAAATTTGAGGATGACTCGGCGGGGGGCCGGATGACGACGGCATTTGCCTCCGTGCGGGAGGACATGACGATCCGGGAGGCGATCGATGCGCTGCGGGGGATCGCGGAGGAGACGGAACTGCTGGCCCGGATCTATGTGGTGGACGACGAGGGGCTGCTGCTGGGGAAAATCCGGCTGCGGGACCTGACGTTCAACCGGCGTTCCACCCACATCGCGGAACTGAATGATCACGACACGCGGTCGGTGCTGGCGACCTCCGACCAGGAGAAGGCGCTGCGCATGATGATGAAATACGACATGCTGGCGCTGCCGGTGCTGGATGAGGACGGGCGGCTGCTGGGGGTGATCACGCACGATGATGCGCTGGACATCCAACAGGAGGAACACACGGAGGACATCGAACGCCAGTCGGGGATCAGCGGGGACAATACGGATGAGACTTATCTGAATACGACGGTCTTCCACCAGGTGCGGCGGCGGATTGGCTGGATCATTTCGCTGGCCTTCAT
>JAYUWQ010000603.1:0-3755 GCA_043753485.1 bacterium | reverse complement strand
GGGGCCCGGGCCATTGCCGGAAATCCGGGTGCGTCAGGGCGAGGTGATTCAACTCACCGTCCTGCCCAATGGGAATCATGGGGCGGACACCACCCTGGTGGAATGGACGATCCGCGAAACCGGCGGCGCGGGGCGCCAGTGGAGTGTGAAGGATCTGGTGGCCAATCTCACGCAATCGAATCCGCACGGGGCAGGGCATGGGGCGGAGTGGTGTTTTCTGGAAGTGAAGGAGGGGCCGGTTTTTCTAACTGGGAAACGGAGTGGCATCAGCGGGCACCCGGCGCTGTATTCCTGGAGCAACGGCGATGATCTTTCCGTGATGGTGAATGCCAATGCGCAGCCGGTGATGGCCTGGACCTCCCTGCCGGCAGAGTCGTTTTTTGTGCATCCGGGGCCGGGCCGTCCGGTGGGGGTGGGGTGGATCAGTCCCATCGATGGCGTGGTGTCGGCGGCGGGCCGCGTGGCGGATGCGCATCCCGCCACGCTGGATGGAGTGACTTTCCAACTGGATCATATCGCCGATCCGGAGGTGGGTCCGGCGCTGGTGCGCATGGGCAAGACCCTGCTGGATCAGGCGGTGGAAATTCCCCCGGCGCCGGTGATCCCAGTGGCCTACGCGGTGGCGGAAGGCGCGGTGCGGAATGCGCCTTTGCAGCGGCAGGGCGATCCCGAAAAGCCGGGCGATGAAGTGCCGCGGCGCTGGCTCTCGGTGTTCGGCGGGGATGCGGTGCCCGCGGAGGCCGGCAGCGGCCGCCGTGAGCTGGGCGACTGGATCGTGAACCATCCGCTGGCCGCGCGGGTGATGGTGAACCGGCTCTGGCATGGGCACTTCGGCCAGGGCCTGGTGCGGTCGCCGAATGACTTCGGGGCCCGGGGCGAGGCGCCGACGCACCGCGCCTTGCTGGATGCGCTGGCGGCGGAATTCATCGCCAGCGGCTACCGGGTGAAAGCCCTGCACCGGCTCATCATGAACACCGCCGCCTATCAACGCAGCAGTGCCCGCCCGGAGGCCGCGGTGCAGGCCGATCCTGACAATCGTTTACTGGCCCGCTTCACCCGCCGCCGTCTCAGTGCGGAGGAGATCCGCGACAGCCTGCTGGTGGTGTCAGGTCAGCTCGACAGCACGCCCGCCGGGGGGCATCCCTTCCCGCCGGAAGCGACCTGGACCTTCACGCAGCACGATCCCTTCAATGCGGTGTATCCCAGCCGCCAGCGCAGCGCCTATCTGATGGTGCAGCGGCAGCGGCGGCATCCTTTCCTGGCGTTGTTCGACGGAGCCGACCCCAATGCCAGCACGCCGGTGCGCCCGACGACGACCGTCCCGACCCAGGCGCTCTATTTCCTCAACGATCCGTTTTTCCATGAGCAGGCCGCGCGCTTTGCCACGGCCCTGACGAAGCCATCCGGGGATGCCGCGCGGGTGTCGCTGGCCTTCCGCATCCTGTTGCAGCGCGAGCCATCCGCAGTGGAGCAGGAACAGGCGGCCCGCTTCCTCGCCAGCTATCCGGCCACCGGGGAGGAAAAGTGGGTGGCCTATGCCCGGGTGCTGCTGGCGGGCAATGAATTCATCCACCTCGACTAACCATGGACCCCAGCGCCCGCCCCCGCCGCCATTTTCTGAAGTCCGTCGTCGCCGGATCGTTGTTGTTCCCCGGTCTCGTGCAGCAACTGCTGGCGGAAAGTGAGGACCCGCTGGCTCCGTGCCGGCCGCAGTTTCCGGTGAAGGCGAAGCGGGTGATTTTCCTGTTCATGACCGGAGGGGTTTCCCATGTGGATTCCTTCGATCCGAAGCCCGCCCTCACACGGGATCACGGTAAGGAGATCAAAGCCGACCATCCGGAGATCAAGGGGCGCCCCGGTTATGAGCGCATCTATCTGAAGCGCCCGCAGTGGGATTTTGCCCCGCACGGACAATGCGGCACGGAAGTCAGCACCTTGTTCCCCCACATGGCAGGGTGCGTGGATGACATCGCGCTGATCCGCTCGATGCATACCTCGCACTCGAACCACTACAATGCGACGCTCGGCATGCACACCGGTTCGTTTGCGTTTACGCGGCCCAGTATTGGTTCGTGGGTCAGTTATGGACTCGGCACCTTGAACCGCAACCTGCCTTCCTTTGTGGTGATCGCGCCGAAGCAGACCTATGCCGGCACCCAGGTGTATGGCAGCGACTTCCTGCCAGGGGCGCATCAGGGCACCCTGGTGGTCCCGGGACCCGAACCGGTGGCCAACATCACCGCGCATACTCCGGCCAGCCTGCAGTCGCTCGAACTGGCCGCGCTGCGTGCCATGAATGAAGGCCACCTCGCCGGGCGGGATGCTGATCCCCTGCTGGAGGCGCGGCTGCGTTCCTTTGAAACCGCCTTCGGGATGCAGATGGCGGTGCCGGATGCCTTTGATCTGAAGGAGGAAAGCGAGGCCACCCTCGCCAGCTACGGCCTGCAACGCGGGCAGACCACCGGCTTCGGCTGGCAGTGTCTCGCAGCCCGCCGGCTGGTGGAACGCGGGGTGCGTTTTGTGGAACTCATCGATACCGGCTCCTCCGGCAATTGGGACGCGCATGGGGATATGATGACCCACGCTCCCCTGGCGAAAAATGTGGACCAGCCCATCGCGGCCCTGCTGCGCGATCTGAAACAACGCGGCATGCTGGAGGAAACCCTCGTGGTCTGGACCACCGAGTTCGGCCGCACTCCCTTCAATAACACGGCCGAGGCCCTGGGCCGCGAGCATCATCCCTGGGCCTTCAGTTCCTGGATGGCGGGGGCGGGAGTGAAACCCGGCATCGTCCATGGCGCCACCGACGAACATGGCATGCGGGCCGTCGAAAAGCCGGTCCACGTCCACGACTTCCACGCCACCATCCTGCAACTGATGGGCTTCGATCACGAAAAACTCACCTACCGTCACGTGGGGCGTGATTACCGGCTGACAGATGTCGCAGGGCATGCCGTTAAGGAAATTCTGTCGTAACTTTATTTGATCATGCCCCCCCGGAATTACTCAAAGGCCTTCGCCACGAAGTGGCTTCACGCCGTCTGCCTGTCATCGTTCAGTGTCCCGCTCCGGGCTGATCCGGGGAACTTCGTGCAGTCCATCCAGCCACTGCTCAAGGAATACTGCATCACATGCCATTCCACGGAAAAGCAGAAGGGGGATCTCGACCTCGAGCGCTTCCAAACCCTGGATTTGGTAGAGGAGGATCCTGCGGTATGGGAGCACGCCCTGGAGCAGATCCATGACCACGAGATGCCGCCCAAGGACAAACCGCAGCCAAGTGCGGAACAGATGAAGCTCCTGACGGATTGGATGCAGGGCACGCTGCACGGGATCGCCCTGGCAAATGCGGGTGATCCCGGGCCGGTGGTGCTGCGGCGCCTGTCCAACATGGAATACACTTACACGATCCGGGACCTGACCGGCGTGGCCTCACTGGATCCGGCGAAGGAGTTTCCGGTGGATGGGGCGGCGGGCGAAGGGTTCACCAATGCCGGGGCAGCCCTGGTAATGTCGCCCTCATTGCTGACCAAATATCTCGATGCGGCCAAGGAACTGGCGGCCCATGCGGTGTTGACGCCGGAAGGGATCCGCTTCTCCGCCGGCACTTCCTCGCGTGACTGGACGGACGAGTCTCTAACGAGGATTCGCGAATTCTACAGCCGCTTCACGGAGTCCGGCGGGGGGATGGCGATGAATCTGCAGGGGGTGACATTTGATACCAATGCGGGGGGCCGGCTGCCGGTGGCCAAATA
>JAYUWQ010000602.1:0-1548 GCA_043753485.1 bacterium | reverse complement strand
GCAGTATCAATATCAATTCCAGTTCATCCTCGTGGACGAGTATCAGGACACCAACAGCCTGCAGGGGGCACTGATCGAGGCCCTCGCGGGGCAACACGGGAATGTGATGGTGGTCGGCGATGATGCGCAGAGCATCTATGCGTGGCGCGGGGCGGACTTCCGCAATATCATCGATTTCCCCGACCGCCACGAAGCAGCGCAGGTTTTCCGCATCGAGACGAACTACCGCAGCGTGCCGGAGATTCTCGAACTGGCGAATGAAGCCATCAAACTAAACGAAAAACAGTTCCCGAAAACCCTGCAGGCAGCGCGGCCCCGGGCGCAGATGAAACCGGTGGTGGCCGCGCTCTACACCCCGCAGGAACAGGCGGCGTTTGTTTGCCAGCGGATGCAGGAACTGCACGAGGAGGATGGGATCGCCTACTCTGATATGGCGGTGCTCTACCGGGCGCATTTCCAGAGCATGGATGTGCAGTTGCAGCTGACTTCCGAAAACGTGCCCTTCCAGATCACCAGCGGGCTGAAGTTCTTCGAGCTGGCGCACATCAAGGATTTCTCGGCATTTCTGAAGTTCGCGGTGAACCCGCGGGACGAGGCGGCCTTTGATAGGCTGGTGCAGCTGCTGCCCGGAGTGGGCGCGGGATCGTCCGCGAAGATGTGGGCGGCGTGGCTGGCCAGCGGACCGGCCCAAACCGGTCAAACTCCGAGGTCATTTTCCGCCATTTTCGAAAAGATCAAGGTGCCGCCCCGGGCCGAAAAGGATTGGCAGCAACTGGGCTGGACCATGGATGAATTTGTCCAGGAAGACGGCACCCTGCGGGATCCGCTGTCGGTGATGACCAGCGTCCAGGAAGGCATCTACCTGGCTTACATGAAGGCGACGTTCGATAACTTCGAAGCGCGGCGTCAGGATCTGGAGCAGTTTATGCGGTTCGGGTCGCGGTTCACCACGGTGGAGGAAATGCTGGGCGAATTGTCGCTCCTGAGCGGGCCGGAGGCGGCGGAGGGGGCCGCCGATTCCAGTGGCAGGGAAAATCAGGATGCCGTGACGCTCTCCAGCGTGCACCAGGCCAAAGGGCTGGAGTGGAAAGTGGTTTTTATCATCTGGCTGACCGACGCCATGTTTCCCAACCTCCGCGCGGCCGAATCGAATGGCGGCGAGGGCATGGAAGAAGAACGCCGCCTGTTTTACGTGGCCGTCACCCGCGCCATGGACCAACTCTACCTGACCTGGCCGCGGCTTTGGCCCAAAGCTTACACGGGAGATGCCTGGCAGATGCCGAGCCGTTTTCTGGAAAGCTTGCCGCCCGGTTCCGTGGACGAGTGGCGGATTGGACGTTGAGGGGCGGTGGGTCCAACGGGCTGCACTTCCGAATATTGGGCTTTACCAGAGGGTAATGAAGTTTACTATAATTACCATAATTAATCTTCAACTTCCCTTCTGGGCTCCTTTTTCGTATTAAACCTCGATTCCCTTCCGAACAGCCGCGATCCGGCGAACTTGTCCATGAAGCGCCGCCTTTTATTGCCCATCCCAGCATGAATTTT
>JAYUWQ010000601.1:0-3761 GCA_043753485.1 bacterium | reverse complement strand
CACTTCCTGAATGTCCCGGATGACCCGGCCAAGGTGGCGCATCGACCTCATACTCGTGAGGTAAAGGCTGGAAGATCTGGCGCCGGAGGTTTGGTTTGTCTGCTGGAAATCCCCACACCTGATGTCAGGATAGGGTTTGGTCTTCGCGAGATACCGCGACAAAGCGGCCGCAATACGTTCATTGATCCAATCCTGTTCGGAAGCCAGCATCTCCTTGTTCCCATCCCATGCTTCCAGGCCGAATTTTTCCCGGCTGTTGAAATGATCAAGAGTCTCCTCATCGACCACCTCCAATTGGAAGGGCGTCACGGAACGGGGCTCATCCGCCAGAAATTCACCATCCCACTTGGACAGGTTCTTTTGCAGGGCTTCCAAACCAGACGGCGCTGCGCCAGCCACCCGGACGTTCAGATCGTGCAGTTTTGGCAGGGCGGCCAAGGCGGAAAAATCGCCAATCGGCTCCGAACTGTTGAGCCAGAGACTCCGCAATTCCCGAAGGGCAGTGAGCGGTGCCACCCGGGTTGCCGCCGATTCCAGCAGGCTAAGATGCGTCAGGTTTTTCAAGGCCGTCAGTGGCTCCAGGTCATCGCCCTCCAGACTGAAATTCACCAGGTTTTCCAGTAGAGGATATCTATCCATTCCATCAGCAGTTGCCAGATTGAGACTCCAAAAAGCGCGCAGTTCCGGCATCGCCGGGAAGCCCTCCACGGACTTCACGGTCTTACCAATACAAATGATGTCGCACCAGCGGAGCATGGGCAGCACCGGAATGGTCTGGAACCGGTCCAGGCAATCGAACGGAAACTGCAGTTCCGTCAGCGCTGGCAGGTGCTGCAACATCCGCCAGTCTGCCGTGGCGGCTGCATCCAGGTGGAGTTCCTGCAACTGCGGGCAATCCACCAATGGGCTGAAATCGGTCACCGGATTGTCCTGCAAGTCGAGCAGGCGAAGCGATCCGGCCTGACGCAAAGGCGTGAGATCGGAAACCTCATTGCCTTGGAGATACAGGGTTTGGAGTTTGCTCAAATACTGTAGAGGGCGCAGGGACCTCACAGGGGCTCGTCCGCCCCAAGCCTTTGGAACGAGATCCCATGCAGAGCCAGAATCCATGGCGCGGCGGTCTGCAATTCATCAAGGCAGAAGCTGGGAGTGTAGGAAGGAAGCGTGCGGATTTTGCGGAGAGCGGCATCCCGCTCAAAATCATACCCCGCATATTGGTTCCTCACCCGGTCGATCAGCAATTCGATGACATAAGTTTCTTCCGGGCTCAAATCCGATTGGGCTGAGTAGTTGAGGAAGGCTTCGATAGGCATCGTCGTAAGGGATCCTGATGTAATAGGTTTTGGGAATGAAGGGATACTGCCGATCGCCTTGCGGGGAATTTCCCTGGCGAAGGTTATAACGCCCGCCCCAAATTGCTGCAACCTTCAGCCCATCTGCGATAAAAAGTTCTGGACTCATTCCAAATTTGGATCATATCATGATCACCATGACTGAACCCGCCGCCCTTCTCCGCCAAAACGGGATTCCCGTCACGGCCCAGCGGCTGGCCGTGCTGAAAGCGGTTTCGGACCGGCCGCACGGCACGGTGGACGCCATCGCCGAGCAGGTGCGCGCCAGCATTGGGGCCATCTCGCAGCAGGCGGTTTACGATGCGGTAGGCCTGCTGGTGAAAAAGGGGCTCATCCGCCGCATTCAACCGGCCGGATCACCGGCCCTTTACGAGGATCGGATCGGGGACAACCACCACCATTTGATCTGCCGCAGCTGCGGAAAAACGGCCGATGTCGATTGCGCCGTCGGCGCAGCGCCATGCCTCACCGCAGCCGGGAACTCCGGTTTTCAAATCGACGAGGCGGAGGTCATCTACTGGGGAACCTGTCCCGATTGCCAGGCCGCGAAATAACCCCTTCGGAACCCACGGAAACTTTTCATCCCACACCACTACAACCCACATGTCAGATCCAGCCACTCAGGGCAAATGTCCCGTCGATCATACCGCCGCCGCTGCTGCACCCGCAGGCCAATGCCCCTTCAATCACGTTCCTGGCAACGGCACCACCAACCGCGACTGGTGGCCGAAAGCGCTGAAAGTCGAACTCCTGCACCAGCATTCCGCCAAGTCCGATCCCATGGGCGGCGATTTCAACTACGCGGAGGAATTCAAGAGCTTGGATTATGCCGCCCTGAAGGCTGATCTCGCCGCGCTGATGACTGATTCCCAGGATTGGTGGCCGGCCGACTTCGGCCACTACGGTGGACTTTTTATCCGCATGGCCTGGCACAGCGCCGGCACCTACCGCACCGGCGACGGCCGTGGCGGCGGCGGCCGGGGACAACAACGCTTCGCCCCCCTCAACAGCTGGCCGGACAACGTCAGCCTCGACAAAGCGCGCCGCCTCCTCTGGCCGGTCAAACAGAAGTATGGCCGCAAGATTTCCTGGGCCGACCTGATGATCCTCACCGGAAATGTCGCCTTGGAAACGATGGGCTTCAAAACCTTCGGATTCGCCGGCGGCCGTGAAGACACCTGGGAGCCTGACCACGATGTCTATTGGGGCCGCGAAACCACCTGGCTTGGTGGTGACAAACGTTATGCCCACGGCTCCGAGGGCGTAGTCGAGGATCACGGCGTGCTCGTTTCCGATGACGACGCCGATGGAAAAATCCACGACCGCAACCTGGAAAACCCGCTGGCTGCGGTGCAGATGGGCCTGATTTACGTGAATCCCGAAGGTCCCGACGGCAATCCTGATCCGCTGAAGTCGGCCATCGACATCCGCGAGACCTTCGCCCGCATGGCGATGGACGACGAGGAAACGGTGGCGCTCATTGCCGGCGGCCACACCTTCGGCAAAACCCACGGAGCCGGCCCGGCTGACAATGTGGGCGATGAACCGGAATCCGCTGGCCTCGCGGAACAGGGCTTCGGCTGGAAAAACAGCTTCGGTACCGGCAAAGGCGGCGACACCATCACCAGCGGCCTGGAAGTCACCTGGACCAGCACGCCTACCCAGTGGAGCAATGGCTACTTCGATAACCTTTTCGGCTACGAATGGGAACTGGCCAAGAGCCCGGCCGGCGCCCACCAATGGCGGCCGAAGGCTGGTGCCGGTGAAGGGACCGTGCCGCATGCCCACGATGCCACCAAGCGCATCTCACCCAGCATGCTGACGTCAGACATCGCCCTGCGTGCCGATCCCGCCTACGAAAAAGTCTCACGCCGCTTCCACGCGAATCCGGACCAGTTCGCCGACGCCTTCGCCCGCGCCTGGTTCAAGCTGACGCACCGCGACATGGGCCCGCGCGATCGTTATCTCGGGCCGGAAGTCCCGGCGGAAGTCCTCATCTGGCAGGATCCGATTCCCGCTGCCGATCACCCGCTGATCGACGACCAGGACGCGGCTTCCCTGAAGCGCCAGATTCTCGCCTCTGGCCTGACCGTTAGTGAACTGGTCTCCACCGCCTGGGCCTCTGCCTCCACTTTCCGCGGCTCGGATAAACGCGGCGGAGCCAACGGCGCCCGCATCCGCCTCGCTCCGCAGAAGGACTGGCCCGTCAACCAGCCCGCCCAACTCGCCAAAGTGCTGGCCAAGCTGGAAGGCATCCAAGCCGCCTTCAACACGACGCAGACCGGAGGCAAAAAAGTCTCCCTGGCGGATCTCATCGTCCTCGGCGGCAACGCCGGGGTGGAACAAGCCGCCAAGGCCGCCGGTCACGACGTCACCGTGCCCTTCACCCCGGGCCGCATGGACGCCACT
>JAYUWQ010000600.1:0-9950 GCA_043753485.1 bacterium | reverse complement strand
TATGCCAGGAGGTGAGCTGGGGATTGGCGGGAGCTCTGCCGGAGGAAAGCAGGAGAGCCGAAGCGAGGAGCAGTCTGGAAAGCGGCATCTGGTTCATGCGGCACGGATAGGCCGTGAACCTGAAGTTGGGGTGAAGCGGCGGGCGGAAAGAGAAAAAGCGCTGACCTTGGACCTTGATAGCCAGGCGGGCTGGCGCTTCCGCCCGGTCAGGCTTCGGATTTGATAGCCAAGGGGAGACGGACCGTGAAGGTGGTGCCTTCCCCGGGAGTGCTGGTGACGGTGATGGAACCGCGGTGGGCTTCGATGATCGATTTGGTGATTGCCAGACCGAGACCGGTACGGCCGGCCGGGAGGCTGCGCGATTGATCGGCGCGGTAGAAGCGGTCGAAGATATGCCCAAGGGCGGCGGGGGTCATGCCTTCACCGGTATCGCTGACGGTGAGCAAGGCTTCGGGGCCTTCCTTTGTGAGGGATAGCCGGATTTCGCCCCCCTCCCGGTTGTAATGGATGGCGTTGGTCAGGAGATTGGCGAGGACGAGGGTGAGGTAGTCTGGATCGCCTTCCATGGGAAGCGGCGTCAGGTCCTGTTGGATGGAAATATGGCGGACGGCCGCCAGGGGGGCGAGGAGTTCCACCTGCTCGGCAGCCGCACGGGCGAGGTCGAAGCGGAGGCGTTTCATAGGCTGGTCCCCGGCATCCAGCCGGGCCAGCGCAAGCAGGGATTCGATGAGCTGGCGCATCCGGCTGGCGGCGCGTTGGCAGGCTTCGAGGCTTTGCCGGTATTCCTCGGCGGGGCGGTCCCGGCGGAGGGCGGTCTGCGTCTGGGTCAACATGACCGTGACCGGAGTCCGGAGTTCGTGCGCGGCATCCGAGATGAAACGGGTCTGCTGGGTGAAGGAGGCATCCAGCCGGCCCAGCATGGCATTGAGCACGGTGGCGAGTTGGCCGAGTTCATTGCCGGGATCTGCGACCGGCAGGCGTTCGCCAAGATTGCCGGCGGAGAGCTGGCCGGCGGTGGCCGTCATGGCGGCAAGCGGCTGGAGCGCGCGGCCGCCAGCCCACCACCCCCCAGCGAGACCGAGTCCGAGGATGGCGAGCCCGGCGGCGGAAAGTTGCCAGGCGCTGCGGCGGAGGGCAGCGAGTTCCGGCGCGATGCTGCGCACCACCAGAAAAGTCTCGCCGGGCGGCGTGGCGCCCAGCAGGGTCAGTTCATCGCCGCTCCGGGTGATGACGGTGCGGACACCCGCATCGGGGGACACGGGCAGGTCCCGGTCCGGCCCGGTGGTGGCGATCAATATTCCATCCCGCCGCCAGATGGTGGTCCTGCCGCCGGGGGTTTCTTCGGCTTTGAGGGCGACCTCCAATCCTGGCAGGTTGCGGCCGGAGGGACCGGCGCGGTCGGGAGGAGGCGGGCGGCCGTCATCGTCTCCCGGGCTGTCCACTTCCTCACGCGGAGGAGGCCCGCCCCGGCGGGGAGGAGGGCCACCTTCCGGCCCGGGACCGCCGCGGGGACGGGCTCCGCCATCGGGTGGACCATTCTGTCGGAGCAGCCTCATGGCATTGTTATACCGTTCCTGGAGACGCTCGGAGGCGGTGGCGAGGGAGCGCTCCTGCTCCAGCCTCCAGGCAGTGAGCCCAAAGCCGCCCAACACCGCGAGCAGGATCAAGCCATGCCAGATTTGCAGGCGCCAGCGGATGGAGTTTGAAAAAAACATGATGCCTCAGACAATGCTGTAGCCGTGACCGCGGCGGGTTTGGATGAAATCATGCCCGAGCTTTTTCCTGACATTGGAGACATGGACGTCGAGCAGGTTGGAGAGGGTGCTTTCGTTTTCATCGAAGAGGTGCTCGTAAAGGGTGGTGCGGGTGACGAGCCGGCCGCGGTGGATGGCCAGATACTCCACCAGCGCGTATTCGCGGGCCGTCAGGGGGATTTCCTGATGATCCAGCTGCACGGTGCGGGCGGCGGTGTCGATTTCCACCCGGTCGATGGTGAGGCGGGTCGTCGCCTGGGTGCCGGTGCGGCGGATCACCGCCCGGAGGCGGGCAAAGAGTTCCAAGAGGTCGAAGGGTTTCACCACGTAATCATCGGCCCCATGGTCGAGTCCCCGCACGCGGTCCCGCGACCCATCGCGGGCGGTCAGCATGATGACGGGGGTGCGCTTGCGGAGGCGGAGGCGCTCCAGCACGGCCCAGCCATCCAGCCGGGGCAGCATACCATCGAGAATGATCGCGTTATAGTCCCAGGTGAGGGCTTTATCGAGGCCATCGAGACCGTCTTCGGCGGTGTCCACGGCATAAACTTCCTCGCGCAGCGCCTGGGCGAGGCTGTCCAGGAGGTCGGGTTCGTCTTCGATGAGAAGCAGGCGCATGGCGGAGGATAAAGCGCCAACCTTTAGCAGAGATGAAGCGGAAGCGGGAGGACTTAATCTTTGGCGACACGGGCAGCCACACGGCGCAGGAGAGGCCGCAGGCTGAAGTAGAGCGCGGCCCAGACGGCTGGCGCGAGCAGGCTCCAGACAAGGATGCCGCGCACCCCGGTCATGCCGTAATCCTGGAGAAAGCGGGGGATGTTTTCAAAAAACCGGGACAGAAGCTGCGGGATGGACAGCGGAATGGCAGGGACGCTGAAGAGGGATTCCCCGGCCCGGTAGAAGGGCAGCAGCAAAACGAGTTGAAGCGGATAGGCGAGCGTGCCGGTGCCCTGGATGATCGGCTGATTGAGCTTCAGGGCCCAGGCAGCGAACCCACAGAGCAGGAAGCCGCTGCCGAGGATGGGGAAGATGCCGAGGGTGAATCCGAGCGCGAGAGTAAGCGCAATCTTGTCAGGGGTGATCCCCTGGGTGAGCTGCTGGCGGACGGGGCCCGCGATCCGGCGCTGCCACCAGTTGGGCCGGGGCGCGGGCGGGGAAACGTCAGACATGGCGGCGCAGGAGGAGGAGTTCCACCGGGGCACCGGCCGGAAGGCGGAAGATCTGAATGAGGACGTAAAGGGCCATGGCGATATTCCCCAACAGCAGAATCCCCACCAGCCAGCCGATCCGCACGGGCCAGGTGCGCTCTTTATAGGCGACCCAACCCCAGAAGAAAAAGAACCCGAAGTAGGCATCAAAAAGCGTAGCGATGAACCACGGATGACCGATCACTTCGGCCGGGATTTTCCACAGAGCCTGCACGGAACTGGCCCAGCCGGTGACGGCGAGCATGGCGACGAGGACGAAGATGGAGAAAACGCGGAGGATGACGATCATGGAAGGGCGCGGAGTGAAAGCTTGCGGATAAAGCTACGCCCGGCCCGGTTTGGACGCGTCCAGATTTCCTGAAAGTTGGCCCTTGGTAAACTCCAGCTTGTCCGTTCCGCTTTCACCCGTAGGATTTTCCCGTGAACCAGCCCCTCAAAGACCGCTCCCATTGGAAGCTGCGCAAATTCAACTCACATGAGGAACTGCGCTGCCAGCAGGTCAAGGATTGGCAGGCCAGCAGTGGTGCGGCACGACGCCAGGCCGCCTGGGAACTGGTCGTCCAATACTGGGTGGATATGAAAGGAAAGTCTCCCGATGAACTCCGACTTCAAAGATCTGTTACGAAGCTTACACGCCTGTGATGTCCGCTATTTGGTGGCGGGCGGCTACGCGGTCATTCATCATTCCCAGCCCCGCTACACCAAGGATATTGCTCTTTGGATCGAACCCACCCCCGGAAATGCCCGGAAATTGATGCAGGCCTTCCGTCTTTTTGGCATTCCCCTGATTGATATTTCCGAGCAGGATTTTGCCACGCCGGGCACCCAGTTCACTCTTGGAATTCCTCCCTGTGCCATCGACTTTCTGACGACCATTCCCGGACTGGATTTCGATCAGGCCTGGCTCGGCAAGGTCTCCTCCCTGGAGAATGACTTCCCGGTTTATTATCTTGGAAAAACCGACCTCATCCTTGCCAAACAAACGGCGGGACGCCCGCAGGATTTGGCGGATTTGGACGAACTCCGCCGCGCAGGAGATAGCTAGCCAATGCGGACGGGAGGTAGTTTTTGCAGCACTCAAAACTCCCGCTGGAGCAGATGCCCGGCGAGTTCGCCGAGTCGGCGGGCGGTGGGGCCGAAGTGCTGCAGGGCGGCGCGGGCTTCTTCGGTGAGGCGGGCGGCTTCGGCGCGGGAGGCTTCGAGGCCGAGCAGCGCGGGGTAGGTGCTCTTTTCGGCGGCGAGGTCCTTGCCGGCGGTCTTGCCCAGCTTTTCGCTGGTCTGGGTGACGTCGAGAATATCGTCGATCACCTGGAAAGCGAGACCGGTGGCATGGCCGAAGGTGGTGAGATCCGCAAGTTGTGAGGGAGAAGCCCCGGCAATCATGGCCCCGAGCCGCAGGCTGCTGGTGAGGAGAGCGGCGGTTTTGCCTTCGTGGATGAGGCGGAGTTCATCGAAGGTCAGGGTTTTGCCTTCGCCTTCCAAATCGCGGACCTGGCCGGCGATGAGATGCAGGCTGCCGGCAGTGACGGCGAGTTCCCGGACCAGATCGGCGGTGGTGTAGCCCGGACCCGCAGGAGATTGCAGGAGCAGCTCGAAGGCCATGGGCTGGAGGGCATCGCCCGCGAGCACCGCGATGGCATCGCCATAGACTTTGTGGCAGGTCGGCCGGCCCCGGCGGAAATCATCATCATCCATGCACGGCAGGTCGTCGTGGATCAGCGAATAGGTGTGAATGCATTCGATCGCGCAGGCGGCGGCAAGGGCCGCTTCGGAATCGCCACCGCAGGCCTCGCAGGCGGCGAGCAGCAAAACGGGACGCAGGCGTTTCCCCCCGGCGAACATGCTGTGCCGGATGGCCGCATGCAGGGTCGTCGGTGGAGTCACCGCGGATGGGAGCAGGCGCTCAAGGGCGGCATCGACGCGGGCGGTTTGTGCGGTGAGGTAGGCGGAAAGTTCAGGCACGGAAAAAGAGGGTCAAAATCAGAGACAGGGAAAACCGACTCTCCTTCTGGCGTGGAATGCGGCGGGAGGAAATGGAAAATTCCGGCCGGACCGTGGAAAGTCGCAGCAGGTTGAGCCGATTCGTACCGCAAATCGCGCCTGACACCCGCGCGGGCCTGCGCCTTGGTGCGAGATGTCCGCTTACCCCACGATTGAACCTGCCCTGCACCGGAGGGCGGTGTTGTGGCTGATGGCCGGCACGGCGGCGTGGGGCTTGAGTTTTCCGGTGCAGAAGATGCTGACGATGCTGCAGCAGGATCTGGTGCCGGCGGCGGGGACGTGGTTTTTGACGTCGTGGATCATCTGTCTGCGGTCGCTGATGGCAGCGGCGGTTTTATTGTTATGGAAACCTCAATTGCTGCGCGGGATGACGCGGGAGGAAGTGCGGCAGGGGCTGCTGCTGGGATTGATCGGCGGGCTGGGACTGATTTTGCAGGCGGATGGCCTGGCCCACACCAGTGCGTCCACCAGTGCCTTCCTGACCCAGGCCTACTGCGTGATCCTGCCGATGTGGCACTGTTTTTCCCGCCGTATCGCCCCGGGATGGCGGCTGGTGTTTTGCACCGGACTGGTGTTGTGGGGGATTTCGATTTTGTCAGGTTTCAACTGGCGCACCCTGCACATGGGACGGGGCGAGTGGGAGACCCTGGGCGCGGCGGCGGCGTTTACGTTTCAGATCATCCTGCTGGAGCGGCCCCGCTACCGGGAGAACCGGGCGATGCCGGTGACCCTGCTGATGTTCCTGGGCTTTGCAGCATGGTCGGCACCGGTGGCGGTGATGGCGGCACCGCAACTGGGCGATCTCTGGCGGGTGGTGGCGTCGCCGGCGGCGGTGGCCCATCTTGGCCTGCTGGCGCTGGCCTGCACGGTCTTTGCCTATGGCATCATGAATCTGTGGCAACCCAAAGTCTCCGCCACCGAGGCCGGATTGATCTATTGCATCGAGCCGGTCTGCGCCGCGGTGTATGCCCTGTTCCTGCCCGGAATCCTCTCCCGCTGGACGGGCGTTTCCTACCCCAATGAAATCCTGACCTCGACTCTGATCAGCGGTGGCCTGCTGATCACGGCGGCCAATGGGCTCCTCCAAATCAAGTGGAACCCAAAGCCCGTGCCTCCCGGTTCCTGACGTTTTCCCCCTTCCCCCATGCTCTGGCGCACCGGTTCCTGCTCCTTTGATCTGACAACCCGTGGCCTGATCATGGGCGTGCTCAATGTCACCCCGGATTCCTTCTCGGATGGAGGCCGGTATTTTGATCCCACGGAAGCCATCACGAGGGGACTGCAGATGGTGGCGGAGGGTGCGGACCTTCTGGACATCGGCGGCGAAAGCACGCGGCCGGGCGCCACGCCGGTGGAGGCGGAAGAGGAACTGCGGCGCATCCTGCCGGTCATCACCGGGCTGCGGGCCCAAAGCGGGGTACCGATTTCCATCGATACCATGAAGGCCCGGGTGGCGGCGGCGGCGATGGAAACGGGGGCTGAAATCATCAATGACATCTCCGGCCTGCAGCACGATCCTGACATGGCCCGCGTCGCATCCGGAACCGGGGCCGGACTCGTCCTGATGCACCTGCGCGGCACTCCCCGTACCATGCAGCAGCATCCGGAATACACCGATGTGGTCGCGGAGGTGCGCGACCGCCTCCTCGCCGCCTATGACGAAGCGGTGGGTGCCGGGGTGAATCCGGAATGCCTCGCCTTCGACCCTGGGATCGGCTTCGGCAAAACCCTGGAGCACAACCTCGCTCTGCTGCGCGCCTTGCCGGAATTCCAGATTCACGGCCGGCCCGTGCTGCTCGGGGTGAGCCGGAAATCGTTCATCGGGCGCCTGCTGGGAAATGCCGACCCCCTCGCCCGCGAAGCGCCCACCACCGCCCTCACCGCCTGGTCGCGCCAGCACGGCGTGCGCATCCTCCGGGTCCATGCCGTGAAGGAGAATGCCCAGGCCCTGCGGATGATGGAGGCGATCCTGGGAGAAGGCGGAACTAGCGGAGCTACGGAAAAGCAGTTGTGAGAATGGTGGCCTGCCAGCGGTATTAAGTGGCATGGCCTGCACCAAAACCAATATCGCCCTGACTGTTTTTCTGGCGCCCGCCGCCTTGACGGCCGCCGAACTGACCCTGCGGGGCAAAACCTTTACGTTTCCGGATGACTACACCCTGTCTGAGGCGGCCCTCCCGCCCCTCGTGGAACGGCCGATTGAAGCCAGTTTTGATGACCAAGGGCGGCTCTACCTGACCGAATCGTCCGGGAGCAATGAACCCGCCGCCGAGCAGCTGAAAAAAAAGCCGCACCGCGTGCTGCGGCTGGCCGACTCCGATGGTGATGGGGTCTATGACCAGCGCACGGTGTTCGCGGAAAACCTGATGTTCCCGGAGGGCTGTCTCTGGCATGAAGGCTCGCTTTACGTGGCGGCTCCTCCCCAGATCTGGAAACTCACCGATGCCGATGGCGACGGCACTGCGGAGCAGCGTGAGATCTGGTTCGACGGGAAAACCCTGACCGGTTGTGCCAACGACCTGCACGGCCCCTATCTCGGGCCTGACAAAAAACTCTACTGGTGCAAGGGAGCGTTTGCGGAGCAAACCTACGACCTGCCCGGCCAGCCAGGGTGGACCACCACGGCGTCCCATGTGTTCCGGGCCACCCCGGGCCCGAAGGGACCGGAAAATATCGAACCGGTCTTCACGGCGGGCATGGACAATCCGGTCGGCCTCGCCTGGACTCCGGAGGGCGATCTGATCGTGAACGGCACCTTTTTCCAACATCCGGGCGGCGGGCAACGCGATGGCCTGATCCACGCTGTGCGCGGCGGGGTCTGGGGCAAGGAGCACGATGTTCTGGCCGGCCATCCCCGCACCGGAGCATTGATGCCACCGATGACCCATCTCGGTCCCGCCGCTCCCTGCGGCATGATCCGCTATGGACGGGATCTTCTTGTGTGCCAATTCAATCTGCGCAAGGTCAGCCGCCACACCCTGCATCCGGAGGGCGCCAGCTTCCGGACAGATGATAGTGATTTCCTGGTCTGCGATCATCCTGATTTCCACCCCACCGACGTGATCAAGGACCCGGACGGGAGCGTGCTCATCATCGACACGGGCGGTTGGTACAAACTGTGTTGCCCCACCTCCCAGCTGGCCAAACCCAACGTGCTGGGCGCGGTCTACCGGTTGCGGAAAAAGGGAGGGGAAGTTCCGCTCCTGGCCCCTGCCCCGCAGCGCACGGCCCTGCCCGCCCAGGATCACCAGGCATCCCTCGCCGCGCTCACGGCGGCAGATCCCCACATCCGCCGCGAAGCTGCGGCCCTGCTGGGGCAGGGTCGCGTCCGGGAGGCGGTGCCTGCTCTGCTGGAAGCCCTCGCCCACACCGGCGGAGACCGGTTTCTTTTCCACGCCTATACCTACGCTCTGTTGGAAATCGGGGATCCAGTCCCAACCCGCCAAGGCCTGGTTCACGCCAATCCGGCCGTCCAGGCCGGGGCCTTGTATGCGCTGGAGCAGATGAAATCCGGTGGGCTCATGGCGGTCGAAGTGCTGCCCTTGTTGAACACGGCGGACGCGACGCTGGGTGCGGCCGGACTCTTTGTACTGGGGCGGCACCGTGACTGGGCAGCCGAGGCCCTGCCTTGGGTGAGCCGGCAATTGGCGCTTCCATCAAAGGACGCCAGCCCACTGCTCGGCAAGGCGCTGGGCCTGCTCGGGGCCTCACCCGCCATCCGGGATTTGATCGGTCAGGAACTCGCCTTGGCCACCCGCCCTGACACCCAAAACCGGTTGCTCGAAATGATGGCCGGACTGAGTCCAAAGGCGCTGCCGGATTCCTGGAAAACACCTCTCGCCCGGCTGCTTGAGAATGGAGCCGCAGCCAGCGTTGCGCCGGTGCTCGAGATCCTGGGCAAGCTTCCCGCTGCCGAACGGACCGCTTTTTCACCCGCGCTGACGCAGTTGGCCGGAGCCGACCGGACCAGTCCCGGGCTGCGATTGCAGGCGCTCGCCACTCTCCCCACGGCGAACCTCGACGAAATCTCTTTCGGCTTCATCCTGGCATCCTTGGAGCAGCCGGCGACGCGCACCGCCGCCGCCGCCCTGCTCTCCACCCGCCAATACGAATCCACCCAGCTCCGGCGCCTCGCCACCCACTTCGCCACTGCCGGCGTACTGGAGCGCCCCCTCCTGCTGAAAGCCTTCTCAGGTGAATCCGATGAAGCGGCCGGGCTCGCCCTCGTGGCCGCGCTGGATGCCAGTGCCGCCCTCGCCTCCACCCCGCCGGACAGCCTGCGCGCGACGTTTGAAAAATTCCCGGAATCCGTGCAGCAGGCCCTCAAGCTGGCGCAGGCCAAACACGTGGCTCCGGACCAGACCGCCCGGCTGGATGACTTGGAAAAAGACCTGCCGGCGGGCGATATCGAGCGCGGCTCCGTGGTCTTCCAAACCGCCAAGGCCGCCTGCGCCACCTGCCATCCCATCGGTTATAAAGGAGGTCATCTGGGGCCGGATCTCAGCAAGGCCGGCGCCATCCGCACCCGCCGCGATCTGCTGGAAGCCATTGTTTATCCCCATGCCAGCTTCGTCCGCAGCTACGAACCGGTGCAGCTCACCCGGCAGGACGATTCCGTCGTTTATGGCATCGTGACCAATCAGGGGGCGGAAAGTGTCACCCTCACCGTAGGAGCCGGCGTGCCTGAAGTCCGGGTGCCCCAGGCCGACATCAAATCCCTGACCCCTGGCCAATTTTCCCTGATGCCGCAGGGGCTGGACCTGATTCTGACGCCGCAGGAACTGGCCGATGTGGTGGCATTTCTGCAATCCCAACGCTGAGGAAGGGCGTGGTTCCGGGCGGCCGGCATCACCCGAATGGGCTACGGATTCGCGGGGCCGTGGGGGTTGAATGATCTTGCCATCCGTCTTCGTTTCCACCTATGCTCCCAGTCCGGCACCGGACGCCGGACCCTCCTGCAAATTCCATCCTATCTTAAACTCATGTC
>JAYUWQ010000599.1:0-9972 GCA_043753485.1 bacterium | reverse complement strand
TCTACATCTTCGGGGTCGAAAAAGTCCAAGTTCATCTTGGACTGGATCTCATCCGGTTTGCCGGGCCAGCCGAAGTGGCCGAAGCCAAGAAATAACCTACGGACCCGCAAGATTTTCCCCATCCATGGAAGCCATCAAGACTAAATACGACCGCATTCTGCTCGGTCTCTGTGCCCTTATTGCCCTGGTTATCGGCGCGATGCTCATTTTGAATATCGTTTCGTTCAATAGCCAATTTTCGCCGCCGCCCAAAGCAGGCGAGAAACCGGCCGATCTGGGGCCCGAAAAATCCGCGGACGTTGCCAAAGCGGTGACTGTTTTGGAAACCAAGGCGACCCGCAAAGCGCTTCAGCTTCCCGGGGGTAAACTGGCCGATCTATTTGTATCCACCCCGGTGATCAAGACCGCGGACGGACAAGTGATCGCTTTGCTTGATGAGACCGCCCCCCAATTGCGCCCCCCGATCGACAATATCTGGCTTTACAACAACGAACTGGACCTGACCCGGGACGATATTGCTCAGCTCGATAGCGATGGCGATGGGTATACCAATTTGGAAGAGTTTGAAGGCAAAAGCAATCCGCGCAGCCGGACAGACGTTCCGCCGTTTTACACCAAGCTGCGCTACAAGGAGTGCGTAAAGGACCCGCTTTCCTTGAAATTCGCCATTTACAATAATGGAGAGATTCAACTTTCCCGCACCGAACCCAAACCGCCGAGGTCCGCCTTCCTCAAAGAGGGCGACGTCTTCCCGGTGGATCCCCGCTTCAAGATCGCCAAGGTCGAGATGAGGGAGATCACCAAAGACGGGGTCACCGACCGCAAGCCGGTCCTCATCCTGGAAGACTCCGAAGCCAAAAATGCCCCGCCTTTGGAAATCCAACTTGGACAGACCGTCGAGCGTCCAAATCTCTCCGCCAAAATCACGGACGAGCTCTCCGGCAAGGATTTTGTGCTGCGTGAAGGTCAGGAATTCGAGTTGCCCAAAATGCCTGGCACCAAAATTCTCGTTGCCAAAGTCACCGAGGAATCGATCACTCTCAGCTTCATCCTACCCGGCAAGACCGAGCGGCAGGAGCAGGAGTTAAAGATTAAATAGTCATCAAATTCCGGGAACGGTGAATTTTGCCTAAGATTTTACTTCCCATCCTTCCAGACCCCCTTTATTTCAATTCTGCCATCCAAAACAAGTTCATGAGAAAGCCAGTGTTATCGTTGCAAAGTCAGGCCCTGATCGTCGGCATCGCGTGTGCCACCGCCCTCCCCGCTCCCGTTGTCCGGGCCGGAGATGGAGGTGGATACGAGTCGTCCATCGTTGGGCAGGAAGTGATCAAACGTCAGATGCGTATTGCCAATGCGCTGACAGCGGAAGCGGACGGAGACCGCCTGATGGCTGAACAGGACTATGAGGGGGCGATTGCCAAATATCGCGAAGCTCTCGACCTGCTCCCCTTGGGCAATGTCTCCTACGCTGACCGCCAGCGCGTTATCAACAAATATGCGAAAGTTTGCGTGATCCACGCCCGGGAACTCGGCAATCGTGGCGCCTTCGCCAAGGCCCGCAGCCTGCTGAACGGGGTGCTTTCCGAAAACGTCGACCCCGGCAACGTGGCTGCCCGCAACTTGCTCAAGGACTTGGAGGATCCCGACAAGTTCAATCAGGCCATGAGCGAGAAACATTACACCAACACCGAGGAAGTGCGCCGTCTCTTCCGGATGGGGTTGGGTTATTATGATCTCGGCCAATTCAAGGAAGCTGAGGAGCAATTCAACCGGGTGCTGGCCATCGACCCGACCAATACTGCCGCGCGCCGGCAGCTTGAGAAAACGGAGCGGGAAGTGAACAATTACCTGCGTGCCGCCCGTGACCACACCCGTATCAAGATGCTGAACGATGTGGACAGTCTTTGGGTAACGCCAGTTCCTGGCACCGCTAAAGCCCCAACTGCTTTGGCCACCACGACGACCGACGAACCGTCCGGTTCCCAAGCCATCATCTTCAAGCTTAATAACATTACGCTGGACCGCCTGCAATTCTCGGATGCCAGCATTCAGGAGGTGGTTGATTACCTCCGCCGCAAGAGCATTGAAGCCGACACGGTGGAAACCGATCCAAACCGCAAGGGAGTTGACTTTATTCTCACCTCTTCCGAAGGCGCCCGCCCCGTGACGCTCGACCTGCGTGGCTCCAAATTGATCAATGCGATCAAGAGCGTTTGTGACCAGGCCGGAATGCGTTACCGCTTCGAACCGAATGCGGTGGTCATCATGCCGATCACCAGCGTGGGTTCCGGTGGTCTCCAGACCCGCGTTTTCCGCGTGCCACCTGACTTTTTGTCCAAGGGAAGTGGTGGGGCTGCTGAAGGTGGTGACGCCGCTGCCCCTGCCGACCCTTTCGGTGGCGGTGCCGCGACCGGTTCCGCTTTGGTGAAACGCCCTGATGCCAAAACCGTCATGCAGCAGCTTGGCGTGGAATTTGGCGAAGGAGCGACTGCTACCTTCAGTGCCGGCACTTCCCGTCTGGTGATCCGCAACACCCTTGAACAGCTCGATAACGCCGAAAGCGTCATCGACACCATGTTCAAGTCGAGTGTGAAGCAGGTCTTCATCACCACCAAATTCGTGGAAGTCACCCAGCGCAATACTGACGAGCTTGGTTTTGACACTCTGATCGGTGCCTTCAATCTCGGCAGCAGCGGTGTTTATGGGGCCGGCGGTACTTCAGGCACAGCTTCGCCCCTGAACAGCGGTGACTACTCCGTGATCAGCCCAGGTGGTGGTCCCGTCGGAGGCAGTCCGATTTCCCGTGGCCTTCGGTTTGGTGCGGATGCGCTTTCCCGCAACGCGATTGATTCCCTTATCGCTGGGGGAACAGCTTCGGGTGCCTCTGCGGTAACTCCTGCCACATTTGCTCTGGCCGGGGTGTTCACCGACCCTCAATTCCAGATCATGATGCGGGCCCTTTCCCAGAAGAAGGGTGTTGACCTCATGACTGCTCCCAGCGTGATCGTGCGCGGTGGACAGAAGTCCAAAATCGAGGTCATCCGGGAATTCCCTTACCCGACCGAATTCGATCCTCCTCAAATCCCTCAAACCTTCGGGGGCAGCACTTCCCTCGGTGGTCAAGGTGGCGGCACCCAGACCGGCGGAAGCTTCCCAGTCACTCCGACGACGCCACAGAGCTTTGAGTTCAAGAATACCGGTGTCACCATGGAAGTGGAAGCTACGGTGGCGGACGATGGGTATACCATCGACCTCAATCTTGCTCCCGAAGTCATCGAGTTCGAAGGTTTCATCAATTACGGCAGCCCCATTCAGACCACCGGCATCAATGCCCTCGGTCAGAGTGAGCCGGTGGTGTTGACCGACAACAAAATTCTCCAACCCGTGTTTGCCACCCGCAAACTGGCTACCCAGGTTCTGATCTGGGATCGTCAGACGGTCGGGATCGGTGGATTGATCCGCGAGGACGTCCAATCGGTCGAAGACAAGGTGCCATTGTTTGGTGACATTCCTTTCGTCGGCCGCTTGTTCCGCACCAAATCAGACGAGCATTTCAAGAAAAATCTGATGATTTACGTGACGGGCACCCTGATCGATCCTGCTGGCCAACCGATCAACGCTTCCAAGAGCGACAGCGAAGAGATTGAGGTCCCGATCGAGGGTGGACCTGCGGCTCCGCTCTTCCCGACCGGCATCATGCCAGTTGGCGACAAATAAGCCTCAAGAACCAATTCATTCGGACAGGGCGGGAGGCAACTCCCGCCCTGTTTCTTTTTCGGGGGGGATGTGAGATGGTTCTCCTGAAATTTCACTCATGGTTCTGACTCTTGCCCTGACCGGCGGCATCGCCACTGGCAAAACCAGCTTTGCCCGGTTGTTGATGGAAGTGCTCCCGGAAACGGTTTTTTTTGACTGCGATCAGTGTGTCCATGAGCTATTGACAAAGCCGGAAGTTGCCCGGATGATCATGTTCTCTCTAGGAATGGACCTTGCCGGTTCCGATGGACAGCTGGACAAAAGCCGGTTGCGGGATCGGGTGTTTCAGGATCAGGAGAGCAGGCGCACGCTCGAAGAAATTCTGCATCCGCTGGTGCGGGAAGCATGCCAGCTGGCCCATCAGCAGGCGCAACACTCGCCCGGCATATCGAACTTTCTGATGGATGTGCCTCTGCTGTATGAATCAGCCTTTCCGATGCCACGTGATCTTGAGATTGTCGTGGCGTGCGGGCCGGCTACCCAACGGGAGCGACTGATGGCGCGAAACCCTTTTTCGCCGGATCTGGCGGACCGCATCATCGGGGCGCAACTTCCCATTCTGGAGAAGATCGCTCTGGCCGGTGTGGTCATCTGGAATGGCGGTTCCCGCGCCGCCCTGCACCGGCAAACCCTCACTTTTTCGACATGGCTCAAGAGCAACCTGACAACCTGACTGCCTCCAGTGCAGAAACCGGCCCCGAATCCACCTTGCCGGTGGCACCATCCTCATCGGAGGGAAAACCTGCCGCGGCGGGCACTTCGCCTGAAGCGCGTCCGGTCATCCCGGAAAAAGTGCGGCTGAACGATTACCTTGGGCACACGTTGGCTCAATTGTATGATCTTGGTGAAGCGCTCGGCCTGCGTGTCGGTGGCACCCGCTCCAAACATTTTCTGATCTTTGAAATCGTCAGCTTTTACGGCCGCAACGGGGCCATCATTGAGGCGGAAGGCATTCTTGAAATCATGCGCGAAGGGTTTGGTTTGATCCGGGACCCCCGGTTCAATTTTGCGTCCTATCCGGATGATGTATTTATCTCACCTTCGAATCTCCGGCGCTATAATCTGCAGGCAGGTCTTTCTCTCAAGGTCATCTGCCGGGCGCCGCGGGATCCTAAAGACAAGTTCATCTCGGTGGAGTCTGTCTTCAGTATCGAAGGAATTCCGGTCGAAGACTACGTGCCGCCGGTGGCGTTTGAGAAACTGACGCCCCTTTTTCCGACGGAGCGCATTATTCTCGAAAATCGCCGCACCCGGGTGATTGCCACGCGGGTGGTCGATATTGTCGCCCCGTTGGGGAAGGGGCAGCGGGGCTTGATCTGTGCTCCTCCACGTGGGGGTAAAACGATACTTTTGAAGGAAATTGCCAGTTCCATCCGGGAAAACCACAAAGAGGTGGAATTGATCGTCCTTCTGCTCGACGAGCGGCCGGAGGAGGTTACCGATTTTGTCGAGACCGTGGGTGGGCATGTTTTTGCGTCGACTTTTGACGAGCCGGCGACACGTCACATTCAGGTGGCGGAGTTGGTGATGGAACGGGCCAAGCGGCTGGTGGAAATGAAACGGGACGTGGTGATTCTGCTCGACAGTCTTACCCGGTTGAGCCGCGGGTACAATAATATGCTTTCGGGGAAAGGCGGGCTGATGTCCGGTGGGATGAACCCGGTGGCGCTGCAGCGGGCGAGAAAATTCTTTGGTTCCGCCCGCAAGGTCGAGGAAGGCGGAAGCCTGACGTTGCTGGCCACGGCCTTGATCGAAACCGATTCCAAAATGGACGAGGTCATTTTTGAGGAATTCAAGGGAACCGGCAACATGGAGATCCACATTGACCGGGAGATGGCAGAACGGCGGATTTACCCGGCGATCCATGTCCAGAAGACGGGCACGAGGAAGGACGAGTTGCTTTACCACCCGGATGAGTTCCGGCGCATCAGTGCCATCAGGCGGCAGCTTTCCCAATTACCTGCGGGTGAGGCCATGGAGGTGCTGATCAAGCACCTGAAGGCCACCCCGGGGACTGCCGAACTGCTCCTGACGGGGTTGCGTTGAACCGGGACCTGCCTTAGAGCCTAGGTCAGAGGGGCGTAATCTCCCTTCTTTTTATCCTTTCCCTTGATTTACCCGGTGCCTGATTCCGCTCTTTCCGATCACTATATTGCCACCCCTGAAGCGCTGGCGGCCCTGCTTTCGCGTATTCCGGCTGGTCCAGGAGTTCGTTGTGCGATCGATACCGAAGCGGACAGTCTGCATTCCTACAAAGAAAAGCTTTGTCTGATCCAGTTGGCTTGCGGGGAAGAAAAAGTCATCATTGACCCTCTGAGTATTGCGGATTTGTCCCCGTTGGTGGAGTGGCTGCAGAAAGTGGAAATATGGATGCATGGGGCAGATTTCGACATGACGCTCATGAAGCGGACGTTCGACGTGATTCCTGAGCGCATCTTTGACACCCAAACGGCGGCACGGCTTTGCGGCGAAAAGCAATTTGGATTGGCCCACCTCGTGGAATCGGGGTTCGGAGTGGCCCTTTCCAAACAATCCCAGCGGGCCGATTGGGGGAAACGCCCTCTTTCTGAAAAGATGATCGAGTATGCCCTCAATGATGTGCATTACATCCTGGAACTGGCGGACCGGTTTGTGGCCCGGTTGCGTGACCTTGGGAGGGAGGAGTGGTTTCTGGAGTCCTGCCGGGATGCCCGGGAGACCGTGCTGAACCGGCCAGCGGCGGATCCGGATGAGCAGTGGAGGATTTCCGGAAGCGGAAAGCTGCGGGCCTGTGGGATGAATTATCTCCGTGCGCTCTGGCAGTGGCGCGATGCCGAAGCCCTGCGTCTGGACCGGCCGGCCTTCAAGGTGACGGGCAATGTTGATCTTCTGAATTGGGCGGAAGCCTTGGAAAATGGAGGTGAAGCCGATCTCCACTCCCGTTTCCCCCCACCTTTTCACCGCCGCTTTCACAAAGTAGTGAGGGATGCCCGCGAGGCCGACCACTCTACATGGCCCCAGCGGCCTCAGCGGTTGCGTTACGACCGCAATCCGGAAGCGGAAAGGCGGTTTGAAGCCCTCAAGGAAAAACGCGACCGTCTCGGGAGGGAATTGGATCTTGATCCTTCCCTGATTGGTTCACGGGCTTCCTTGGAAGCCATCTGTTTTCAACCGGAGCGCGTCGAGGAATTGTTTCTGAATTGGCAGAGGCAGGTTCTCGGAATCTGACCCGGAAATCCGGGTGGTCATGGGGCAAAATGCCCTGCTTCAGGACACGGGCAGGGGACTTTGATTAAAAAAGAGCGCCTTCCGGGCATTTAAGCTTCTTTTCCAGATTCAAAACTCCTAGGAAAATAGCTTAATCCAATGCGCTGATTCCTTAGGAACGGCCTTCGCTGTTCTCCCCCCAATCCTGATTCCGTGAAAACCCCCTCACGTCTTGCCCTCCCGACGCTCCCCTTCAGCTTCCGCCCCTTGGCCTGGGCACCGCTGTTGTTTGTCCTGCTTGGCTGCCAGCTCGTGCTGCCATCCGCAGTCCGCGCCCAACAGCCCCGGCTGACAGAATTCCTCGCGGTCAACTCCAATGGGATTACCGATGAGGACCTCACACTTCAGGGGTGGATTGAAATCTGGAATCCCAGCCTGACTGCCGTCTTTTCCCTGACGGGCTACAAATTATCCAGCACTCCTCCCAGTCCGGGGGTCTCCACCACCTGGAACATTCCCACCATCCAGATCATGCCGGATGAGCGGATTCTTATTTGGGCCTCGGGAAAAAACCGGACAGTGGTCACCGCCCCGTTGCACACCAGTTTCACGCTCCCATCCGCTGCGGGCAGTACCCTCAGTTTGCTGAACAGCGGCAACACCGCCGTCTCCTCGATCTCCAACTATCCTGAGCAGCGTGCAGATGTCTCGTGGGGACGGGATGATTCTGATATCGCCATCACTCCAGTTCTGGTCGGTTTCTATACCAAGCCCACCCCAGGCGAAAAAAATAACCGCTACACGGGGGCAGGCGTGGCGGGTGGCGTGATTTTCAGTGAGGCCAGCCGGGCATTCAATACTTCGGCCACCGACACGCTGGTCAATCTCACCCTGACCCAGGCAGCGCCGGATCCAACGGCTCAAATCCTCTACACCACTGGATTCAGCAACCTCACCTCGGTCCGCCAGCAGCATACTGCCACGGCGCTGGCCAGTGGCAGGATCCTCATCACCGGCGGGTTGAGCAGTGTGCTTCTCTCCAGCAGTGAGATTTTTGATCCAGCCGCCACCAATTCTCTTCCGGCGGCCAGTCTCGCCACCGCCCGGCGTCTGCATACCGCGACCCTGTTATCCAGCGGCAAGGTCCTCGTCGTGGGCGGGCTCGGCGGCAGCGGGGCGTTATCCACGGCGGAGCTTTATGATCCCTCGGCAAATAGCTGGAGTGCGGCGGGTTCGCTGGCCACAGCCCGTCAATTGCATACCGCCAACCTGCTGCCCGATGGAAAGGTTCTCGTGGTGGGAGGGCTTGGTGCTGCCGCCCTCAATACCACTGAATTGTATGATCCGGCTTCCAACACCTGGACTGCGTCCGGATCCCTTGCTGCGGCCCGTCAACTGCATACAGCCAGCCTGCTTTCCACTGGCAGGGTCCTCGTAACCGGAGGGCTGGATGCAGACATTCTCGACAGCAGCGAAATCTATGATCCGTCCACCGGCCTCTGGACTGGGGCGGCTCCCTTGGCGACCCTGCGCCAGCACCATACCGCGACTGTCCTGGCGGACGGAAAAGTTCTCGTGGCCGGCGGACTCACCTCCCTGCCTGGTCCGGTCTTCAGCAATCTTGCCTCTGCGGAGCTGTATGATCCTGCCACCAATGCCTGGACAGCGGCCGGGGCTCTCACGGTGGCGCGCCGCCTGCACACCGCCACCCTGCTGCCTGGCGGCAAAGTGCTGGTGGCTGGGGGGACCAGCAGCATCACTGCGGTGCCTTCTCCCAGTCTTAATAGCGCGCAGCTGTACGATCCCGTTTCCAATGCGTGGAGCAGCGCCGGTTCCCTTGCAGGAGTCCGGGCCTATCATACCGCGAACCTGCTGAACAACGGACGGGTTTTCGCAGCCGGGGGCGCCAATGGCAGCACCTCCGTGGCGACGTCTGAACTTTATAATCCCAACACGAATGCCGCATGGACGATCTCGCCCAAGGGCGTGGTGGATATCCCGGACATCAATGCCCTCCCTTATATTACTCCCCTGGCGATCAATAACACACAAATGGTCCGGGCCCGCGTTTTCAAGCCGGGGCTGCTGCCGGGGGCGACCAATACCCAGTGTTTCCTGAAACTGGAGACCAATGCCCGGACGTTCAGTTCCGCCATGCCAATCGTGGTCATCAGCAGTTTCGGGGGCACTCCTCCCGATGATGCCGACCTTGCATCCTATATGTGGGTCTGGGAACCAGCGGCCCCCGACAACCGCGCCCGCTTCACCAATCTTCCCGTCATCGCCAGCCGCTCGGTAATTGACAAGCGGGGCTCCAGCACGCTGGGGAATCCCAAATTCAGCTTGAACGTGGAGACCCGCAATCCGTTCGATGAGGATGAAAAAGACTTTTCCCTGCTGGGTATGCCATCCCATTCCGACTGGGTCTTTCATGCACCCTACAATTTTGACCGATCACTTCTCCACAATCCCCTCATGTATGCCCTGAGCAATTCTGCCGGCCGCTACGCGGTGCGGAACCGGATGGCCGAAGTTTTTGTGGACGTCAACAGCGCCGGCCTCAGCTTTGCCGGCAACGCCTCCGGCGATTACTTCGGCGTGTATAACGTAATGGAAAAAATCCGGCGGGGGAGTGAACGGGTCGATATCACCCGGCTGGATACCTACGACAATGATGCCGTGAGGAACAGCGGGGGCTATATATTCAAAATCGACCGCCTCGACTCCGGGGACAGTGGTTTCTCCGCCGGAGGACAGGCGTTTGCCTATTATTATCCGAAGGAACGGGATCTGAAATCGCCGCAGCGTGATCCCCAGGAAAAAGCCCTCACCGCCTACCTCAATGATCTCAACACCCGCCTTCAGTCCGCCACCAACTGGAAGGACCCGGTGCTTGGTTATGCGCCCAAACTGGATGTTCCCGCGGCCATTGACCACCATCTGCTGAACGTGTGGGCCTTCAATGTCGATGCCCTCCGTCTCAGCGGCTATTGGACAAAGGACCGCAGCGGCAAGGTGTTCCCGGGC
>JAYUWQ010000598.1:0-9973 GCA_043753485.1 bacterium | reverse complement strand
CAATCGCACTGCCCACCACCACGCCATCGGCCGCCTGTGCGACCTCCCGGGCCTGATCCGGCGTGGAAATACCGAAACCCACACACACCGGAACCGTGGTGCCGGAGGCTTTGATGACCTGAACCTGACTGGCGATATTGGTGGCGAGGGTCGTCTGCGCTCCGGTCACGCCTTCGCGGGAAATGTAATAGATAAAACCCTGCGCCCCGGCCGCGAGGGTGTGGATACGGGCTTCCGGCGTGGTCGGGGCGATCAGGCAAATCCGCTGCAGACCGAGTCCGGCATGCAGCTCCTCATTCAACACCGCTTCATCCGGCGGCAGATCCAGCAGCAAGACCCCGTCCGCTCCGGCAGCGGCGGCATCGGCATGGAATTTTTCGAACCCGTAGGCATATACCGGATTCAGGTAGGTGAAGAGCACCAGCGGGATCTGCGTCACCTCCCGGAGGCGGCGGATCATTTCAATCACGCCCACCGTGGTCGCCCCGGCGTCCAACGCCCGGCCCGCCGCCATCTGATTGACAATCCCATCTGCCAGCGGATCGGAAAACGGCAGCCCCAATTCGATCACATCCACCCCGCAGGCCTCCAGCGTCTTCACGTTCTCCAGGGTCTCGTCCAGCGACGGATCACCGGCACAGATGTATGCCACAAATGCCTTGCGGCCCGACTGCCGCAGCGCGGCAAAAGTAGTGTCCAAACGGGAAGCCATAAAAAAGTCCGCCTCCTGGCGGGCCATATCCCTACCCCAGCCCACCGGCAGGGCAAGCGGTGGGTGCCTGAGCAAATTACGGACCTTCCGGCAGCGCCATGACCGCGAAAGCCCGGCGCAATCTGGTCACGAAGCCGTTGAGGTCTTCCAGATCCACGGGCCTCAGCATCCACGGCGGCGGAGCATCAAATTGAAGCCCATCAAGGATCATGGAAAGCACCGCCGGCTCCAGCCCGCCTTCTTTTTTTTGAGCATCCGGCAAGGCTGCCAACAGATCATGCCCGGCCTTCTCCAGAAAATACAAATCGATCACATCCTTCCGTTCGGAACGGCCTACCAACGTGGCCAGCTTATTTGCGAGGATCTCCCGGATGGTATCCACCCGCACGGGACCGAAGTTTGTCTTGTCGGAATCCAATTGAGGCACGCGGTCAGCCACGAAGTCGAGCACTTCACGCTCAACCCCCCGTTGCAGACGGAATCGATGGAAATCCGGTGTCGTTTGCATCATCGCGCACTCCGCACCGATGGATTCGGCCAACCGGATGACTTGATTCCGTAGAGCCAATCCGTCCACCGTTTCACTGGTGAAAAAATCCAGATCGTAAGACCTCCGGTGATCCAGATAAAAAAGGCCCAGCGCTGAACCGCCCGTCAGGAAGAACCGGCTGTCCTCCCCAAACCAAGCACGGATAAAGTCCCGCTTCAGGGGCGTGCAGGCGTTAGATTCTTCCCAATTCATGAGCGGTGCGCAGCAAATAGGTCCACAAAGGCCGCCGCCGGCCCAGGTGCGGGGCGAGACTCTCGAAAGCATCCGCCACCTGCCGAAGCGTCAGAAACCGCCACACCTCTGCCACCCGGGCCTCCCGCATGATCCAAGCGGCAAGACGCCCCCACTCCGCCGGATCAGCACTGGCCAGACGCTGACGCAGATTTTCCTCCGTTTCCGGGCGATCCCAGGCAAAGGAAAGGTTATCTGAAGGAAAAGTGGATTGGTTCATCAATTATGCAACCAAACTGCCACAGTTTCGGGCAAAAACATCAAGGTTTTTACTTGGTTCCCACCGATTCCTCCCCCTTCTAAGCTGTGCCATGCCCCACCTCCCCACTCCACCTGCCGGAACCCAAATTGTGGTGCACGCTCCCGTGCTGGGATCCCACGGTGCCGTGGTGCATCCACGCGGGGCGGTGGGCGTGATAACCCGCACCCCGGTCGCGGGCGAGGTCCACTTTCTGGTCCGGTTCCCGGATGGATTTGAAACGAGCCTGACCAGGGATGGTTTTGATATTCTGCGGGATTTCCGCTCCCGTTTAAGTCAGGCAGAGGGGACCGGCGGGCCGGGGGAGGACTTCGATCTGGAATCCATGGTGATCTTGCGCTGCGTGATAGGATCCAGGGCTTATGGCCTCGAGACAGAAACGTCGGACACCGACCGGCGTGGGATCTATTTGGCTCCGGCGGAGTTGGAATGGTCGATTTTTGGGGCGCCGGAGCAGTTTGAGGACAGCGATGGCCAATGGTGCTTGTGGGAGTTGAAGAAGTTTCTTGTGATGGCGTTGAAGGCCAATCCCAATATCCTGGAGTGCCTCTACTCGCCGCTGGTGGAAACCGCCACGCCGCTGGGCGAACGTCTGCTTGGGATCCGTGACGCCTTCCTTTCGCAGATGATTTTTCAGACCTTCAACGGCTATGCCATGAGCCAATTCCGCAAATTGGAGCAGGACCGCCGCAGCCTCGGCACGGTCCGGTGGAAACACGCCATGCATTTGCTGCGGCTACTCCTCACCGGAGCCGCCGCGCTGCGTACCGGCCGCGTGCCCGTGCAGGTGGAGTTGCACCGGGACGCCTTGCTGGCGGTAAAGCGCGGCGAAATGCCTTGGCCGGAAGTGGAAGCTTGGCGGCTCGCGCTGCACCGGGATTTTTCCCGGTCCCTGACAGAAACCAAACTCCCGGAACGCCCGGACTACGAAGCCGCCAATACCTTTCTCATTGCCGCCCGCCGCGAGGCGGCCAACCGTTCCTGACATGATCCTGCCACCCCAACTCCAATCCATCGTCGAAGCTCAACCCTGGCCACTGGTCTTCGCCACCATCAGCGGCGCGCACCTCTACGGCTTTCCCTCACCGGACTCCGACTTCGATCTGCGCGGCACCCACATACTTCCTGTGCCGCAGGTCGTGGGATTGGAGGATCCTCAGGAAACACTGGAGGATTCACGGGTCATCGAGGGACTGGAAATGGACGTCGTCAGCCACGATGTCAGAAAATTCTTCCGCCTGCTGCTGCGGAAAAACGGTTACGTGCTGGAGCAGGTCCTGTCCCCGCTGGTGGTTCTCACCACACCGGAGCATGCGGAGCTTAAATCTCTCGCCCGGCAGTGCATTACCCGCCACCACGCCCATCACTATCTGGGATTTGCGGACACCCAGTGGAAGCTCTTCTTCAAGGAAGAACCGCCCCGGGTAAAACCCCTGCTTTATCTCTACCGGGTGCTTCTGACGGGCATCCATCTGATGCGCAGTGGCAAAGTGGAGGCCAATCTGGAAACCCTCCTTGCCGAATATCCGCAACCCGGCGTGCTGGAACTGATCCAACGCAAACGCGCCGGCCGGGAGAAGGAAACCATGACCCCTGACGAAACCGCCGGGCACGAGGCCGCAAAACTCAAACTCGAGGCACGACTTACCCTGGAGCGCGATTCCAGCCAACTGCGGGAAGTCCCCGACGACTCAGTGCGCCAAGCGCTCAACGACCTTCTGATCCGGCTCAGACTGGGAACTGGACATTAAAAAACCGTCCTTGGAATTAAGTTTTCCGGCCCGGTGGCAAAGGTGGTGTTTCCTTACCCCCACGGCGTTCCGGATAGAACCGATTCCAGCTGCCCATGGCCTTATCCGGGGCGGAGCCGCTTTTTTTTCCAAGCCACGGCCTGCCGGCTCACGCCGAGGAGATTCGCGACATGGCGGATCCCCCGGTTCCAATCGTCCTCGGTGAGGTCGAGCCAGCGGGCCGCATCCCGGGAAATACGCTTTTTGCCAGGCTTGGGCAACGGCACGGCACGGGTCCGCGCCCATTTCCTGACACGGGGGTCTTTGAGCATCCATTCGCAGATAGTCAGTCCCTCCGCTTCACGGAGGGCTTTGATGGCCTGACTCAATTCCGCCGGCACGCTCACGCTGAGCAGGACGATTGGTGGACCGTGCGGTGGAATGATGGTGGTTTTCAAAGGATAAAGGAGTTGGAACCGGGGCCATCCCCGACCATCGGCACCAAAGCCCTGCAGAACCATAACTTTAACTGATGATTGACAGCTTACCAGGTAATTTACGGAAGTGCCGTTAACGGCATAAACGGTCCGCCAGTTGAAATGCCAGCCGGTCCCCATGGCGGCGCAAGCCCTCCACAATCAGCGGCACCGTTGCCTCCGACACCCGGAAGTCAGGCGAGAGCGACCAGAAGCAGGAGGCGCGGTAAGTCTCCAGTGCCTCAGCCGCGAGGGCAAGACGATCCGCCCCTGGGAGGGGACCCGGAGCGAGGGAGGGACTGACGGCGTTGGGCATCCCGCCTCATAGCACAGCAAGAGCCCGGTTTGAAGCACCTTTTACAAGATCGCCATTTTCCACTCCTCGGCATCGGAGACTTTCCTTTCTGTCCTCAGCATGCTCCGCTACGGGCGCATCAGAGCGGGACAAAATCCTCCTGCATTGCAATCTTGCCCAAAAACAGGTCCATCAAGGACGGGCGGCCGCAGCAGCTTTGGCTTCGTCCCCGGTGACGTAGCCGTCCTGATTCTGGTCGAGCCGCTGGTGTAGGACGAGGAATGCAGCCCCGGCTTCCTCGCGGGAGACTCGGTTGTCCTTGTCTTTATCAAGGCGGCGGCCGAGCAGGCCGAGGGCCTTGGGCGTGAGGGAAAGCGGGGCATCGGCCGCGGCGGTCTGGCCGGGGGCGGCCGGCATCTTGACGTATTCCAGATAACCGATCATCATTTCCTCCTCGGTCTGGTCGCCCCAGCGGACGGTTTTGGTGGGGTCGGGATTGTTCGGATTTTCCGGGCTGTTGTCAAACCAGGCGGTGGATTCAATCCGGCTGCCGGCCCGGGCGATCACGGGTTCCGCCGCGCGGTACTGGAGCTGCCAGTTGAAGTCGTAAGCAGGGACATTGAGCAGTTCGCGGCGCTGTCCATCGGCGTCCACCAAGTCGTAGCGGAAGGCTTTGCCGCGCATGTGCATGTGGGGCATGAAGGAGAGAATCTGAGCGTCGAACGGCACCGGCAGCGCGCCTTTCACTTCATGATTGGAAGCCCCGGGCGGGATGCTGAAGCGGGTTTGTTTGGCGGCGGCGACATGTACTTCGTGAGGCGGGGCCTCGGTGCTGAATCTCAGACCGAGCCGGGTGCGGTCTTCCGTGGCGGTGCCGTTCGGGGTGTAGTGGAGCTGGAAGATAAGCCGGGAGCCGGCAGGGAGCTTTTTGGCGTAACCGGCCGGGTAGATCACGGCACTGCTGCCCGGCACGTAGGCCGCGAAAAAGTCGTCGCCATCGGTGACCCGTTTGCTGCCCGGGCCGGCGGCGAAGACCAGGACATGGTGGACCTGGGCCAGCGCGGTAGGGCGGACTTCCAGACCGGTGACCCAGCGGTCTTCCGGAAAACTGGTGGTGACTTCCCGGTATTGATATTTCATGCGGCCCGTGGCTTCGACGGCCACAGGAGTCGGCAATTCGATAATGGCATCCGGAGTTCCCATCACCCATTCCTGCGGCCAGGAGAGCGGCTGCGGAGCCTCGGCGGGATCGCCTGCCGCACGGTCGCCGGAGAGCCATGTGAGCAGGGCCGTGCGGTCGGCTTCGGCGAGCGCCCGGTCATTGGCCCAGGTGATGGCGTGCACCCCGGTATGCGGCGCGGCAAACCACGGAGGCATGATGCCCTTGGTGACCACCTTTTTGATCATGGCGGCATGGCCCGTGACGTCCTCCATGTCCATCATTTCAAAGGGGCCGGTGCCGCCGGGCCGGTGGCACTCCTGACAATTCCGTTGGATGATGCGGGAGACTTCGCGGTGCCAGGTGAGGGCAGTCACGGCTGCCGGCGGCTGCGCCGGGGCAGTCTCCAACGCACAACCCGGGGCCGTGGTGCCGGCAAAACGGGGACGCTGCCCCTGGGTCAGGGCCGCAAGGGCCTCGGCCAGATAATGCCTGGTGGGGGCGTCCTTTTGATATCCAATGCCATACTGGTCATCCACCGCCCCGCGGTAGTGCAGGGTGCGGGACCGGTCGAGGAGGAAAACTTCCGTAGTGCTGACCGCGCCCAGAGCGTGCAGCAGCGCTTGTTTTACATCCGGGGTGCAGATGCCATCCCAGCCGTGGGTTTTCGCGAAGGCAGCGAGGGCTTCCGGCGGGTCGGACTCAATGGCTCCGGTAAAAAGGAAACGGACGCCCTTGGCTTTCCATTCGTTTTCCAGCGCGGCGAGGGTGGGCGCGAACTTCTGGCTGAGCGGACAGGAAGGGCTGGTGACGGCAATCACGGTGAAGGGACTCTCCGCCACGAGCGAGGAAAGTGTCCGGGGCGTGCCAGAGAGGTCGTCGAACCCAGCCTCCTGGATCATTCGCCCGATGCCGGCTTCGGCGGCGGTGCGGGGTTGAGGGGATTCGGCTGCGGACGCCCTGCCAAGCGTCAGCAAACCCAGGCAACTGATGAAAAGAACGGGGAGTTTCATGAGGGGGAAATCGGATTCAGCCCGGCAGACGCAGTCCGGCCACGGGCGGTTACACCGTATGGCGGGAAATCGCCCGCCGCAAGCCACCGGAAAAAACTGGTGCTTTCCGGCGTAACTGGCAGCGTCCCTCCATCCTTGATCCGTCCCCATTTTTCCTTCCTCCATGAAGTTCCTCCCGCTTGTCCTCGTTTTTGCCACGGCTGCCAGCCTGACCGCCCGCGATCTGATGCCCCGTCCCGACGACGCCTATTTCAAGGCCTATGAAGGCTACCGCCCGGCAGAAACCCCGGGACTTTATCTGAAGGAAGGCGACCGCCTCGCGATCTGCGGGGACTCCATCACGGAGCAGAAAATGTACAGCCGCCTGATCGAGACCTACCTCACGGCCTGTGTGCCGCAGTTGAAGGTGACCTGCCGGCAGTATGGCTGGAGCGGGGAACAGGCCTCCGGATTCGCCGGGCGGATGAAAAATGATGTGCTGCGCTTCCAGCCGACCGTCGCCACGACCTGTTATGGCATGAACGACCATCGTTATGTGCCTTACACCGACGCCATCGGTGCGGAATATGCGAAGAATCAAACAGAAACCGTGCGCCAGTTCAAAGAAGCCGGCGTCCGCGTCGTCCTGGGATCGCCCGGCACCATCGGGCTGATGCCGGCCTGGGTGAAGACGGCCACCGGCACCAAGGAGGATCTGAATTTGAGCCTGCTGCGGCTGCGGAATCACGATGTGCAGATCGCGGAGGAAATCGGCGTCCGGTTTGCCGATGTTTACTGGCCGATGCTGACCGCGGGTTTCACCGCCCAGCAAAAATATGGGCCGGAGTTCATGATAACGGGCAAGGATGGGGTGCATCCGGGCTGGGCCGGGCAGACGGTGATGGCTTACGCTTTTTTGAAAGCCCTCGGCCTGGATGGGGAGATCGGCACCCTGACCTGGGACGCGGCGGGCGGCACCGCGACCGGATCCGCCGGGCATCAAGTGGTGGGCGCAGCCGATGGCGGCGTGAAATTCAAAAGCAGCCGCTATCCCTTCTGTGTGCCGGAGGGCGATGTGAAAAAAGATGATTCCATCCAGTCCGCCACCGCACTGATTCCCTTCCACGAAACCCTGAACCGGTTCACCCTCGTCCTGAAAAACGCCACCGCTCCCCGTTATGAGGTGACCTGGGGCAACACCACGAAAACCTTCTCCACCGCCGATTTGACCAAGGGCATCAACCTCGCCGCCGAGTTCCGGGACAATCCCTTTTCCGGCCCGTTTGAAAAAGTCTCCAAAGCGGTCTTTGCCAAGCAGGATTACGAAACCCGCCAGATCAAGAACCTCTTCCACGGTCCGGAAGGCGCTGCGGATATCGCCATGACGGCGGCCCTGACCGAAAAGGTGCGCGCCCCTTTCGCGGAGGCCGTGATCCAATCGGTGGGACCGGTGGAGCACGTGCTGAAGGTGAAAGCCTTGCCCTGAAAACCGGGCCTGGCCTTGCTGCCGGCCGAAATCTCCACTAATAGAAGGTTGTGATCCGCACCAGTCTATCCAACCTGATCGTCCTGAACCTCGCTGCCGTGCTGGGCGGGCTGGCGCTGCTCTGGGCGGTGCGGGTGTGGCGGGAGCGCCGCCGGGAGCGGGCCCGGACCAGACACCAGGTGGTCTGCGCGGTTTGCGGCCATGTCTTTGAAGATGCGGCCCGCGAGGATACGGTCGTCACCTGCCCGGCCTGCGGACGGCTGGTGGAACGTCAGGCGGTCCTGGACCTTTAAACCGTCTCCCTGCCGGCGGAGCGGCTTGGGTGCTTTCCGCTTGGTTTCAGCCAGGTCCGTGGCATGCACTGCACCATGCCGCTGCATCCTGTCTCTGATTATCTTGATGTGATCCACACGCCGTTTCCGCGCCTTTTTGAAGGCATCGGGGAAGTGTGGGAGGCTCTGCCGCGGATCGGGCCGTTCTTGAAGGAATGGCTGGAGCCCTCGGTGGAAGGCGACATCCGCGGGGATATCCACATCGAAGGTCCTGTCTTTATCGGCCCGGGGGCGCAGATCATGCATGGGGCGGTGCTGCTGGGGCCGGTTTATATTGGCGCGGGGACTTTTGTGGGGCCGGGCTGCTATTTGCGGCCCAACACCATCGTCGGGGAGAATGTGATCATCGGGAATTCCTGCGAATTGAAAAACTGCATCGTGGCTGACAGCGCAGAAATCCCCCACTGGAATTATGTGGGGGACTCCCTGATCGGCCATAAAGCCCACCTTGGCGCCGGGGTGATCCTATCCAACTGGCGGCACGACCACGGGAGCATTCCGGTGCTGGACGTCCGGGCGGAGGGCGGGAAAATCCACACCGGCCTGCCCAAGTTCGGCGCGGTGATCGGCGACTATGCGGATCTCGGCTGCCATGCGGTCCTGAACCCCGGCAGCCTGATCGGCCGCCGCAGTGTGGTCTACGGCGGCGTGGTCTGGCGCGGCGGAGCCTTGCCGGCGGACCGGATTGTGAAATTACGTCAGGACGTCGAAATCACGGAGCGGCGGGCCTGATCCGGATGGCGCCCTTCTTATTTGCCGGCTACGGAGGCGAAGTCCGCGGGCTTCAATCCTTTTTTCGCTCCGTTGAAGCCGTATTTGGAAGGAGTGAAAGTCCCGCTGATCGCCACGTCGGCCTTGGCCGGCACGTCCATGCCGAGGGACCAATAAACGCCATTCACCACGAGGCGGCGCAGGTCTTCACTGACAAAATCCGTGGCGGATCCCATGGTGGTGGTGAACACCTTGTTGGTGACTCCGCTCTCCTGTTTGAAATCGCGGACCCAGGCGACGGGCATCATGGGCGTGTTCACGTCCTGCCCGACCTGGTCGGTGGCGCGTTTTTTGGAATAGACCGCCGGAGGATCGGCAGGCGCCATCCCTTTGAGCACCTGGCCCCGCAGGAGGATGGTGGCATCGGCCGGGGGATAGGCTTCATAAACGTCGGTGTCCCCGAAGACATCGGTGACACCCCGGAGGACCGGATGGGTGGCATTGGCGGGCTCGATCACACCGCGGGTCGCTTCCACCTTGTGGTTGCCCCAGTGACTCACCCAATCCTCACCCACCACATTTTTCCCGAATTTATTGTAGGATTTCCAAGGGGAAGTTTCGGGAAACTTGAAGGCGTGGGTGCTGGTACGCAGCGCGATGACCGGTTTGCCGGCCTTGAAGGCCTTGTCGAAGCGGGCCATCGCCGCATCCTCCCACTGCCGCCAGCGCAGCAGGATCACGATGGCATCGGCCGAATCCAGCGCCGCAGAACCGCTCAGGGTGGTATTTACATTCGGGTCCACGGTGCCGTCCTTCCCGGTCGCAAAACAAACCGAGGTCTTGAAGCCGTGTTTGTCGCTGAGGATTTTGGCCAGCACCGGCAGGCATTCCTCGCCGCGGTATTCCTCGTCCCCACTCAGAAAAACCACATGTTTACCCTGCCCCGGACCGGCCTTGGCCTCAAAAGTGACCGCCCCCTCCTGGGCACGGGCGCCGGAGAGCGTTAGAGCAGCGGCAGCGAGGAATAAGAAATATGGTTT
>JAYUWQ010000597.1:0-9975 GCA_043753485.1 bacterium | reverse complement strand
GTGCGCGATGTCATCGAAATGAATGTCCGCTTCGGCAGCACCGGTTTCTTCTACCGGGATTTGAATCCCTTCGCCAAATTAAAGCCCGGGGAGTCGCTGCAGGCTTGGTCCAAACAACAAAGCCGGGAGCCCCTGCCGCTGGATCAAGCCATTCCACTGGTGATTTCCGCGGGGCCGCTCGACCCGGGCAAACCGATGAAAAACCTGCTGGAGGAATACCGCTCCGCTCCAGGATTCATCAGCCTGAGTGTCACCTTTTCCAAAACGCCCCCGCCCGCTTCCGCCGGGGCCCCCGTAGCCTCACCGGCCGCCGCCCCGAAGCCCACCCCGCCGAAGTGACTGCACATGACCCCGCTGACGCCAGCGGCCGTGGAATTCATTCCCGCCGATTATTTCGCAGAGGTCACGCCAGGCTCGATCTTCCTGGATGCCTCCCGTCCGTTGGAACTCGACGTCGGTTGTGGTGACGGCACCTTCCTGCTCCAGATGGCGGCGCACTATCCAGAGCGCGACTTCCTCGGGATCGAACGCCTCAGCGGCCGTATCCGCAAGATCTGCCGCCGGGCCGTCCGCGAGGGCCTGACCAATGTCCGGGTCGTCCACCTCGAAAGCGCTTACACCCTTTCCTGGCTGCTGCCCGCCGGTTGTGCCTCCCGGGTTCACCTCCTCTTTCCCGATCCCTGGCCCAAAAAGCGCCACGCCTTTCACCGTTTTGTCCATCCGGACAACCTCGCGGGCATCCACCGCGTCCTTGCGCCCGGGGCTTCCTTCCTCTTCAAAACCGATCACGGGGATTATTACACGGAAGCCACTGAAGTCGTTGATGTCTCCCCACTCTTCACCCGGCTCCCGTGGCTGGATGCCGCGGAATTTTACCCCACCACCGACTTTGAGCAGCAATGGCTGGATCAGGGGAAACTCATCCAGGCGGCGCGCTGGGAACGCCGCGATCCAGCCCCCTAGAATTCGAACACATTCACTCCCACCGAGCCATCGTTGGTATGCACTTTGCTCAGGGGATCGTTCCGGTCCCTGGACAAGGCACGGTTTCTTGCTCCCCGTTCCCGTTCTGCCGGAGACAAGCCGGAATCGGTCAGGGAAAGGCGGCGGTCCGAGGGACTGCTCACGGTTTCACATTGGCAAAGCAACAGGCAGACCATCACAGGTAAAATCATCTTTTTCATTCCCTCTTCCTGGTGCCTGCCCCCCGCCGGAGCAAGGCCCGGTTTCTCCCTCCGGAAATAAATTTCCCCTTCGCGTGTCATCCCTCGAGTGCGATGATTCGTTTCTCGCATGAATACGCCATCCACCTCATCCCCTCAACCACCCATGAGCCAGACCCTCGCCGCCCCCCTGCCCGACGCCGCGACCCGTGAATTCCCGCCGTTCAGCTTGGAGCGGCTCCTGCGCACCGTCTTCACCCCTACGGAAGGACGGAAAGTTTGTATTCTGATCGATCTTCCGGACATCTCGATTATGAAGGACTTCTCCTTCCTCGGGCAACCCGAATTTGCCATCCAAGGCCGCGCCTACGAACACTTCTATCAAGGCTTGCACCGCGATGGCGTCATGGCGGAATTGGGCATGACTGGCTGCGAAATGTTCGCCTATGAAATGACCTACGGCAGCAACCTCGATCTGGCTGATGCCTGCACCGACAAGGACGGCCAAGTCCTCAGCCTGGAAAACGACATCTATCCGGAATACGACATCATTCTCTGCATCTCCACCTACAGCGCCACCGCCCCGCTCACCGCGATGGCTAAAAAGTATAACTTCCGCGGAGCCACCCTCCACGGCGTCAACGAAATTATCCTCAACTCCGGCCTCGCCGTCGATTATGAGGAAGTCAGCCGCGATGCCGAAAAGCTGCGCCGGGCCATGACCAAGGCCGACCAGGTGGAAATCGACTTCCAGCTCGAAACCGGCGAAATCCTGACTGCCAGGCTGATGCTGAGCGGTCAGGAAGCACAAAAATCCCACGGGCTCTGCCGCGGCACCCAGCCTGACATCGCCAATCTTCCCGCCGGTGAAGTCTACTTTGTCCCCACCGGAGCCGAAGGCCTCTTCCCCATGAAATACGAGGACGGCACCCTCGGCCGCCTCACCGTCACTGACGGCCGCATCATCAAGTCAGAACTGATCGAAGGGAATCCTGACACCATAGCCGCCCACAATGCAAAACTCACCAACGACCCCATGACCGGCGTCCTTGGCGAACTCGGTTTCGGCACCCAGGTCCTTCCCATCAGCTACGCTGACATTCAGGACGAAAAAGTCCTCGGCACCTGCCACCTCGCCACCGGACGTGATGACCATCTCGGCGGCCATATCACTCCGGATCTCTTCAAGGTCCATAAAAATGCGACCCATGATGACATCCTGTTCGCCCCTCACAAAACCCCCAATTTCAACATCCTCCAAGTCCGCATGAAACGCGGCGATCAGGAGGAAATCCTGATCGAGAACTTCCGCCCCTCGAAGTATTTTCTCGACGCCTTGGCGGCCGATTAGCTGCGGCCCCAACCCCGGCAACGGGGGCGGGATGAGGCGCGCGGCTTCGTCCCGTTTTATTCCCGAAAAGGCAGTATCCTCCGGATGCTGCCTTTTTCGTTCCCCTCCGTCTCTGCGTTTCCCTTTTCCCGTATCCCGGCCTTTCATCACCCAGCCCTTTCCCATGCCCAACCTCTACGAAACCCAACGCCTCGTCGATGAATACCTTCTCTTCCACTACGGCCAGGACCACGAAATCCTGCCCTGGGAAAATGGCCCGGTGAGTGCCTTGAGGTTTCCGGTGCGCACTGTCACCGAACTCCTCCCTGGCGGTCCCGTCGCCCGTGCCCTCGACATCGGTTGCGCGGTCGGCCGCTCCTCCTTCGAGCTTTCCAAAACCAGTCAGGAAGTCATCGGGATCGACTACTCCCACGCCTTCATCAACGCCGCGCAAGCCATCCAAACCCAGGGCCGGCTTCCTTACCAATTCACCCGGGAAGGCCACACCACCGAGCCGCTCACGGCCCATCTGCCCGAGGACATCCATGCAGGCCGAGTCACCTTCCAGCAGGGCGATGCCATGAATCTTCCTGACACCCTTGGGAAATTCGATCTCATCCATGCAGCCAACCTCATCTGCCGGCTCACCGAACCCCTGCGTTTTCTCTCCCGGCTACCTTCCCTGCTGAACTCCGGCGGTCACCTTCTCCTCACCACCCCCTGCACCTGGCTGGCCGACTTCACCCCGCCCGACCGCTGGCCTGCCGGCAGCACCCTGGACTGGCTGAAGGAAACCTTCGATCCCCGCTTCACCCTCGTGCAGCAAAAAGACCTCCCCTTTCTCATCCGCGAGCACGCCCGGAAGTTCCAGTGGAGCGTCGCCCTCGGGACCGTCTGGCAGCGACGCTGATCCAACCCCGTTCCAAAATCGTTGCGGCAGGCAGGCCATGCGCAGAGCATCGGCCTCCCCAGCTCCAGCGGCTAATCTTCAACAAAGTCCGCGCTAATCATCACCGTTGATCCATCGCTCCCACGAGGCCGGGTCGTTCACGTTCACAAAAAGCCCCACCTCTTTTGCCGGAGCCTCCAGTTCCCGCATCGTCCCGCCGGCTTCGGCGACCCAGCCGCGCAGCGCAAAGTCCCCCGCCTCCAGGCGCCGTCGTCCGGAGGCCGCCATCGATTTCGGATACACTGCCACCAAGGGTTGCAGAAATCCCCCGCTCCGGTAAACCGCCCCACCGTTGCCAGCTGCCTCGAAAAGTGCCTCCAGTCCCTCCCTCGTCATCCCCGGCAAATCCACTGCCAGCACCAACAGCCGGTCCGCCTTCATCGCTTCCAGACAACTCACGATCCCTCCCATCGGTCCGGCATTCTCCCACTGGTCAAAAACCAACTGCGCTCCACTCTCCGCCATATACGCCTGGTCCTCCCGGCAGGAAATCAGCACCTCCCCTGCCGCCAACTGCCGCAACAATTCGAGCCGCCCGCGCCACAGCTCCCTCCCCTCCCGGTCCAATAACCGTGCCTTGTCCCGCCCCATCCGCGTGGACCGCCCCCCAGCCATCAAGGCCACCGCCAAAGTTCCTGCCTGCATCATGGCGGAAGGTGCCTTCAGCCCTGCCGATGGCAACCTTCGATCTCCGATGGTGGATCCCGCGGTCCGGAGGACGTCCGGGAAGATGGCCCCAGGCATCACGTCAGGATATCCAACAAAAAAAAGCGCGCCCCGCGAGGGGGCACGCTCCTTTGAAAGGGCCGGATCTCAGGCGTAGCCGAGGGGCTTGGAAGGGTCGAATTTGCCAGGAACGGCAACGGGATAGAGACCGTCGGCATCCGGGCTGAAGCGGGTGGGGGTTTTGAAGTCAAGTTTCTCAGGCAGCTCGCTGTTGTCCCACGCGAGCGCTTCATCCCATTTCACCATCTTGCCACTGTAGGTGGCATAACGGCCGAGCATGGCGGTGAAGGTGCTGGTGGCGCCGTATTGGGCGTTGTTGAGCTTCTTGTTTTCACGGATGGCCTTGTAGAGTTCGTCATGCTCATTCTGATAGGGATCGCCGTCCTCGTCGGTTTTCCGGTAGCGCCAGATGGTCTTGCCGGCGCGGTCCTTGATCTGGGTGCCGCCATCGCTGAAGTAGAGGGTGCCCTTGGAACCGATGATGGTTTCGCTGACCTGGTTCCAGCAATTCGGCATGTGGCGGCACTGGCTGTTCATGATGACGCCGTTGGCGTAGGCGAACTCGACGTAGTGGTGGTCGAAGATCTGGCCGGTCTTGCGGTCATTGCGGCGCTCACGGCCACCCATGCCCTGGGCAGCGACGGGGTGCTCGTCGTCCATGAACCAGTTGACGACGTCGATGTTATGAATGTGCTGCTCGAGGATGTGGTCGCCCCCGACCCAGGTGAAGTGATACCAGTTTTTGATCTGATAATACATCTCGGACCACTCGGGCTTGCGGTCGACGAGCCAGATGCCGGGGTTGTTCCAATAACACTGGGCCGCGACGACATCACCGATCAGGCCCTGTTTCACCTGCTCCTTGCCGGCGAGATAGTTCTTCTGATAGCGGCGCTGGAGACCAACCACGACCTTGAGGTTCTTCTCCTCGGCCTTTTTGGCGTATTCAAAAACGGTGCGGATGCCGGGGGAATCGGTGGCCACCGGTTTTTCCATGAAGACGTGTTTGCCGGCCTCGACGGCGGCCTTGAACATCATCGGGCGGAAGCCTGGAGGGGTGGTGAGGAGGACGACATCGGCCTTCTGGATGGCTTCCTGATAGGCTTCAAGTCCGATGAATTTATTCTGGTCGGGCACATCGACCTTGGCGCCGAACTTGGCCTGGAGGGTGGAGAGGCTGGGTTCGAGGCGGTCGGAGAAGGCATCGGCCATGGCGACGAGACGGGTGCCACCGCTGGTGAGGGCCTGGCTGGCAGCGCCGGTGCCGCGTCCACCGCAGCCGACGAGAGCCAGTTTCAGTTCATCGCTGCCGGCAACCTGGGCGCAGGCGGAAATGGGAAGATTGACCGCAGCGGCGGCAACGGCGGCCCCGCCGATGAACTTCCGGCGGTTGGTGGTGGTTTCTGCAGGCGTGGTTTCGGCGGATTGCATGGAGGTGTGGTTGGGTTGCGTGGGAAATAAAATTTTAGGGTGGCCACGAGCCTGCGGAAAATCACCGCAAAGCTCAATTGGATTCAGTGTATTTCATCACTTTTTTGGATCCTGATTGACGGAGATCTCCTCATCCGTCGGCGTACGGGAGGCAATGCCCCCGGCGGGCAGGTCCGCCTTGGCGATCCAAGCGATCGCATTGAGAACGGTCCGGCGGAACTGATCATTCTGCCAATTGCGGTGGTAGTGGCCACCGGTGAAGCCGAAACCGCGGCTGCCATTCGGATTTTCGGTGACCCAGGCGACGTGTTGCGCTTCCCCCTTTTGAATCGCCTCGCGCACAGCAGGGTTGCCGCTGTGTTCGCCGTCCGGACGGTTCAGGGTTTCCTTGGGTGGCAGGGCGGTGAGCAGCGGAGTCACCCCCTGCATGTTTTCGCGGAAACGCATGTGGTAATACCATTCATCATTGATTTTGAATGGTTGCACGCCGGCTGCAGCCGGATGGTTGGGGATGCCTTGGAAATCTCCCTCCCAATGCGGATTCACCGACCAGTTTGTCTCGAAATAGCCCCCGATCCAACGAAGGAAGTGGTCGCCCCCGGGTCCTTTGGGAATTTCCACAGCGTAATGGATACAGCCGATGCCAACCCCGCGCTGATGGGCGGCCTCCACCTCGGCGAGCCGGGGATTCACCATGTGCCCGCCGCCACCATCGCTATACATCACAATCGCATCCGCATTGGAAAACGCCGAGGGGTCCTGCGGCCAGCCATTGCTGTAGACGGTGGCCAGGATTTTGCCTCCGGTAGATTCGTTGAGGCTGCGGGCCAGCAGCATGGCGCCGGCACGGTGTTCGTGATCCCCGGGGGCATGGCTGGGTTTGCCCGCGACAAATACTACTTTTTTACCATCCTTCAGGGGAAGCCGCTTCAGTTTTAGATTCCGGAACTGCACCTTCATGGGCGGACCGGCGTGCAATTGCAGAGCCAGCAGCCCGCCCCGCCGGCGCATTTGCACATCCTCGTCAGTCACTTCAGCCGTCAGTTGGCCGTTGATGTAGTTTTGCAGGGTGAAGCCCTTGGCCACCACGCGATATTCATTCCAATCCCCTTTCTTGACCACTTTTTGCAGAGCCTCATCTTCGCCGGTTTTGCCGGTCACCGTGGGTTTATGGTCTTCGCCGATTTTTGTCTGCTGGCCGCGGTCCGCGAGAATCCCCCGGAAATTCTCCCCATAAATGATCCCGCTGTAGCGGTCCCCTGCCTCAAAATCAGCCTGATATCCCCCGATCCCCCAAGGCCGGTCCGGCAGCCGGAAACTCCGCACCTGAATCCCCGAATTCCCGTTGTCGATTTTGTATTCCGCCGTGAACTCAAAATCATCCACTTCTCCCAAAGTCCAAATCAGGAAGGTGTTGGCCTCCGTCGGGACCTCTGCCGTTGTCACCCCCGTGATGCAGCCGTCTTCCACTTTCCAAAAACGGGGATCCCCATCCCACCCGTCCAGACTGGTCCCGTTGAAGAGTGCCAGAGGCTCCTGCGCACAGGCCGTGGCGAAAGAGAAGGCCAGAAAAAGAAGGCTGGACGGGGAAAATAGGGCAGAACGCATGGAGTAGGAGCGCGGATTAGGTGAATTTTATACGCCCGCGCCCCCATAGTCTATCAGTCCTCCCCCGATCGGGTATCCGGAAATCGCTGCACAAATGCCCCCTGCGGGTCCGCTTTTGAACCGTAGCTTGTTTGACCTTCCACCCAGCCTTTTATTTCCGTCCGTTTCCCCATGAAATACCTCGCCTCCCTGTTGCTTCCTGGACTTCTGCTCAGCGTGCCTGCTTTGGCCCCGGCAGAGGACGCGGCCGGTCCCTTCCGAAGTTCCCTCACGGTGGACCGCACCCCCATGGACCGCACGGCTCCCATGATGAAGAGCTATGCCTCCATGCTCGACAAGGTCCAGCCTTCGGTCGTCACCATCATGACGGGTTATGACCAACCCCGCCAGCAACGGCAGCGCATCAGTCAGGACGAAGCCGCCTTCCGCTTTTTCTTTGGACTTCCCGCGGTGCCCGACAATCCCCTCCCTGACAAAGCCGACCCATGGCAGCAACTGGGGCTCGGCACCGGGGTCATCGTGACCAGCGATGGCTACATCCTGACAAACCGCCACGTTGTGATCCCTGAAATGCAGATTCCGGTCAACCTGCTCAAAATCCGCGTCCAGGTTCCCGGACGGGAGGAATACATGGAAGCCCGCATCATTGATTATTCCAATGAATCCGACGTTGCCGTGCTCAAAGTGGATGGCAAGGACCTTCCCAAGGCCACTCTGGCCGACAGCACCCAGGTCAAGGTGGGTGATGTCGCCTTCGCCCTCGGCGCCCCGTTCGGCATCGACAAAACGGTAACCATGGGCATCATCAGTGCCAAACGGAACGATGAGGTGGTCTCCGGCATGGAAAAACAGGAACTGCTGCAGACCGATGCCTCCATCAACCCCGGCAACTCCGGTGGCCCTCTGATTGATGCGGACGGCCGCGTCATCGGCATCAATACCGCCATTTATACCCGCAATGGCGGCAACATGGGAATCGGGTTCGCCATCCCCATCAACAACGCCGTCTCTGCCGCCGACGCGCTTTCCCGCCCCCGCGGATTTCTCGGGGTGGGTCTCGGCCCCATCAACCGCCGGGTCGCCGCCTATCTTGGGATCAAGGGCGGCGCCTTCATCGATAACGTCCAGACTGGCAGTCCCGCCGCGCTCGCTGGACTCACGAGGGAGGATGTCATCTTCCAAATCGACGGCAAGGAGGTGCTCAACGATGACGAACTCCTCCGCGAGATCGCCAAACGCCCTCCTGGCAAAACCATCACGCTCAACTTCATCCGCGAGGAACGGAAAAAGGAAATCAGCATTACTCTCGGGGAGCGGCCCAACAACTTCCTGCCTGAAACGGCCGGCAACGTCGCAGCAGCCGCGGCGGAAGGCCAGACCATCGCCGGGATGAAACTGGCGCCACTTCCGGAAAAAGACCGGGCGGCCGGACAGGGTGGCCTCGTCGTTACCGGCATTTTGCCCAACACCCCGGCCGCCAACGGCGGCCTGCAGGAAGGCGACCTCATTCTCCGCATCAACGGCCGCCAGCCCGCCACTCCCGAAGCCGCCGCCGAAGCCTTTGCCACTTCCCGCAATGGCTCTTCCATGCTCCACGTGCGCCGGGGCAACTCAACCCGGCTGTTTGTCCTTGATCAGTAAAACTCCGGGGCAGGGTGAGGCCTCCCTTCCCCCGCCGCCACAGTGCAATCCTGGCGCGCTGCCACACGAGTCCGCCAGCGCTGCCAAAGCAGAGGGTCATGCGGTTGAACCGGTTCCTCATCTGCTCAAGGGTGCAGCCACCTTCAGCAGCAGGTTCATCCGGAAGGGCGAATCACTGCCCCTTTATATCCCCTTTCCTTCCTGCCGGTGTCTGCTGCTTCCTTTTCTTGGTCCTGCCCGCTCATCACCGGTGCCAGCAGCGGTTTCGGCGCCGAGTTCGCTAGGCAACTGGCTCCCTCCGCCAAAGTCATGGCCCTGACCGCCCGGCGGGCCGAAGTCCTTGAGAAACTCGCCGCTTCACTCCGGGCCGCCCACCCCGGGCTAACCGTTCACTGTCTCCCCTGCGATCTGGCCAGTGAAACCGACCGCGCCGCCCTGCCTGGCCGTTGTACCACCCTGGGATTTACCCCGGATCTCCTCATCAACAACGCGGGCCTTGGCGAATACGGCACCTTCCACGGCGCCGATTGGTCCCGGCTCCAGCAGGTCCTCGCCGTCAACATCACGGCTCTCACCCACCTGACCCATCTGTTCGTTCCGCTGCTGAATACCCACCCAGCCTCCGGCATTCTCAATGTCAGCTCCCTCGCCGGCGAAACCCCCATTCCCGACTTTGCCGTCTATGCCGCCAGCAAGGCCTACGTCACCCGCCTGACCGAAGCCCTCCGCATTGAATTCCGTCCCTTTGGCATCCAGGTCACGGCCCTCTGCCCGGGCCCCTCGCCCACCTCCTTCGGGCAAACCGCACAACGGCCCGGTGAACACCTTCCCACCGCGGAATTTGCCAGTAAATCCCCCGCCCATGTCGTCTCGGCTGGACTCCGGGCCCTCGCCGCAGGTCGTCCTGACGCTTTTCCAGGCGCCATCGTCTGGTGGACCTCGCGCCTGCTTCGGCTCTTGCCAGCGCCCTTCCTCCGGCTCATTCTCTCGCGCCGCCCCCGTCAGGCGCGGCCCCTTTCCCCATGACTCTTCCTCCTCCCTTCCCCAGCATCTCCGACTACTACGCCTTTTTCGGTGTGGTCAGCATCATCCTCGGCATCCTCGGATTCCTCCGCGCCAAAAGCCGT
>JAYUWQ010000596.1:0-1554 GCA_043753485.1 bacterium | reverse complement strand
CCTCGCCGTGAAAAAGTAACCGGCCCCACTCCCTTCCCGAACCCCTCCCCTCATGACCCTGACCATTAATGGCGAATCCATTCCCGATGACCTGCTGGAGCAGGAGTTTGAAGGCATCAAAGCGCACTACGAACGCATGGGGGCGATGTCCTGCTGCGGACGCGATGAGGAATTCCGCGGTTATGCGCGGGAGAATGTCACGGCCCGCGTCCTGATCAATCAGGAAGCAGAACGCCGTTTTCCTGACATCACAGAAGAGGAAATCGAAACCGCCCTGCAGCGCCTGATCGATGCCGAGGGTGGACGGGCGGCCTTCTTCGCCCACGCCGGGCTCGCTGAATCGGAGGAACCGATGGTCCGCCGGGAGGTGGCAGCCGGCCTGCGGGTGGACCGGTTGATGACCGAAGTCTGGGGAGGCGCCCCGGCCCCCGACGAAGCGGCCGGGCGCGCTTTTTATGAAGCCCACCTGACTGATTACCTCACCACGGAGGAAGTCCACGCCCGGCATCTCTTCAAACAGGTGGAAAAGGTGGAGGACCGCGAAACTTGCTATGAACTGATGCGGAATCTCCGCCGCGAAGCCCGGAGCGGCGGGGACTTTGCGGCCCTCGCCCTGGCGCATACGGACAAGGAGGACAAGCAGGTGGATCTCGGCTTTTTCCGCCGCGGGGAATTCATGGAGGAATTCGATCTGATCGTGTTTTCCCTGGAGGAAGGCGAGGTCAGCCCGGTTTTCGCCTCCCACTGGGGTTTCCACCTTGTGCAACTGGTGGCGCGCCGGGGGCCGCAACCCCATCCCTTTGAATCAGTCAGGGAGGACGTCCTCGCCCGGCTGGAGGTGGAGCACCGCAGCCTCACCACCCGTGCCCTCGTGGACTGGCTGAAAGCCGCCGCGGTGATCCTCGCGCAGGATTCCCCGGAGAGCTAGCGTTTCCACTGGACCGTCCAGCGTTCACTGATGGGACGGCCGCCTTTGAGGAGACGGCAGGCCAGTTCAGCGGCAGGCGCTTTTTCGTCGATCTGCACTGTGAAGGTGGCCCGCCAGCCGCCGGTGTTGGGATTGCGCTGAAGGGTCTTGTCCAACAATTTCGCGTTGGTATCAACTTCCACCAACAGTTCGGGGCGGGTTTCATCATCCACCGGATTGGCCGGGGTGCTGAAATCAATCACATACAATTCCTCGTCCGGACGCGCCGCCGCGGCGGGGAAGGATTGGTGGCTGCGCCGGCTTTCAATGACCTTGCTCAGTCCGGCCACGGAGATTTCGGGCAGCCATTGGATCCGATAGGCGAGACGGATGGGCTCGCCGGCTTTGGGCCGTTGTTTCGGCTCCCAGAAGCAGACCACGTTGTCGCTGCCATCACCGGTGCCCGGCGTTTCGATCAGGTTGATCCGGCCTTCCGGCCACACCCCGACCGGCTCGACCCAGACGCTGGGACGCTGCTGGAAGTTGGCTTCGAGATCCTGGTAGTTCCGGAAATCGCGGTCGCGCTGGGCGAGGCCAAAGCCAAAAAATTTGTCAGCGGCGAAGACACTGTGGCGCACCGATTTGCC
>JAYUWQ010000595.1:0-3774 GCA_043753485.1 bacterium | reverse complement strand
TGGTTGGGATCCCCCCTTCACCGGCGGAGCAGGAAGCATTTCTGGCGGATGACACGGCAGACGCTTACGAAAAGGTGGTGGACCGGCTGCTGGCGGATGAGCAGCATGCGGTCCGTTATGCCCGGCATTGGCTGGACGTATTGCGTTATGCGGATGCGGACGAGCGGATGACCGCCGCGCCGGGAATTTATTTGTGGCGGGATTGGGTCATTAACGCCCTGCACGACGACGTACCCTACGATCAGTTCGTACAGCTTCAGCTCACTGGACGCCGCGCCCACGAGCGCACCCAAATGTCGGCCACAGGGTTTCGTTCCCGCAAAGAGCCGCGACCCGGGGATCAATTTGCCCTCGGATTTCTGGCGCGGGGCACCGGCGAAAATCCCCAGGATCTCGCGATCACCGCCGTGGATACCGTTTCCACGGCCTTCATGGGCATGACGGTGGGTTGTGCGAAATGTCACGACCACCTGGCGGACCCGATTCTGCAAAAGGAGTTCTACGCGATGAAGGCGTTGTTCGATCCGCTGGTTTTGCGGAAAATCACCCTGGCCAGCGCGGCGGAGTTGATCGCGGGCGGCAAGGCGATGGCGGAAGCGGAGAAAAAGCGCGCGCCTTTGGAAAAAGCGGTGAACGATTTTGCCGCGCCCTATAAAGCAAAACTTTACGAGGAGCGCGTGCTGATGCTGCCTCCCGAAGTGCAGGCGGTGATCCGGAAGCCGGAAAAACAGCGGTCCGGCGCAGAACAGAAAATCGCCGACGATTATTTCCCCATCCTGCGCATCGATGGCGACAAGCTCAACGAAGCGATGCCGGAGGAAGCGCGGCGGCAATATCAGGAGTTGGAACGAAAGCTGAATGCGGCAAGCGGTGCGGACAATGGCCGCCGCGGGCCGGTGATTCCGGTCTTTTATACCGTGGAAGTGGACCGTCTGCGCGAGCAGGAGAAAAGTTATATCCTCACCAGCGGCGATCCCCTGCGTCCCGAGTTGGATCGTGAGGTCAAGCCGGGCTGGCCTTTTGCGACCGCTGAACCGGATTTCCGGGACGGCCGCATCGAGGCCTTTGCGGACTGGCTCACGGCACCGGAAAACCCGCTGTTCGCCCGGGTGGCGGTGAACCGGTTATGGCAATGGCATTTCGGCGAAGGGTTGTTGAAGAACGCGAGCGATTTCGGCGAATTTGGCGGCAAGCCGTCACACCCGGCCCTGCTGGATTGGCTGGCGGCGGAGTTTGCCCAGGGCGGATTCAGCATGAAAAAAATCCACCGGCTGATGGTCACCTCGGAGGCTTACAAACGGGCCTCGGAGGCGGGTGAAGCCTTTGCGGAAAGCCAAAGAATCGATCCGGGCAATACCACGCTGTGGCACTTCCGGCTGACACGACTGGCCGCGGAGCCGGTTTGGGATTCCATGCACGCCGCGGCCGGCGGGCTGGATTTGAAAGTGGGGGGACCGTCCTTCAGCACCGAAGGCGGCGGCGGAAATCGCCGCCGCAATGAATCGGACCATGAGGGGAACCCAAGTGAAACACGGCGCGGAGCCTACCTGATCCGCGGCTACTCCCCCAGCCGCGAAGTCACGCCGGACTTTCTGCAGGCCTTTGATGTGGACGATGGCCGCGCGCCCTGCCCGGTGCGCACCCAAACGGTCACGGCTCCGCAGGCGTTGTTTTTGATGAACAGCCCCGAGGTGGATAAAGCATGCGGGGCTCTGGCCGCCCGCCTGCAAAAGGAATCCGCGGGTGACCTGCCCTCGGCGGTGGAGCTTGCCTACCGGATGACCCTCGCCCGCCCTCCCTCGGAGACGGAGAAAAACAATGCCCTCACTTATTTGGAAAATGATGCGGCGCGCCTCAAGGAATTGTCGTGGCTGCTCTTCAACCTTGATGAATTCATTTATGTCAGGTAACTCCCATACCTCCAGGATCTATCCCTGCGGCCGCATCGCCCGGCGTGATTTTATCCACCAGATCGGCGGGGGATTCCTTGGACTCGCCCTCGGCGGGCTGTGGGCGGAAGCGGGCGAAATCAAGGAAGTTGCCCTCGGCCCGCATCAGGTGGCCAAGGCCAAGTCCGTCATTTTCCTGTTCATGTGCGGCGGGGTCAGCCACATCGACACCTTCGATCCCAAAGACAACAAATGGGCTGGAAAATTCATCGATGCGGTCGGATTCGGCGACAATCAGGCCGCCATGAAACGTCCGGTGATTCCCTGCCTGCGCACTTTCACGCGTCATGGCAAATCGGGCATTCCGGTTTCGGAATGGTTTCCCCATGTGGGCGGCGTGATTGACGACATCGCCGTCGTGCGCTCAATGTGGTGCCACGAAGGCAATCATTTTCCCGCCGTGATCGAGACCCAAACGGGCCACCGCGGGCGGGCCTTTGACAATCCAACCTTCGGCAGCTGGGTGTCCTATGCCTTGGGCAGTGCCAACAAAAACCTGCCGGCGTTTGTGAATCTCGGGCGGCCCTCCTCACCAATCCAACTGACCGGCGGCTACCTCGGCGCGTCGGTGGCGGCGACTCCGTTCCAGGCAGGGGAAACGCCAATTCCCAATCTTTACCCGCCCCCCGGCGGATCGGCGGCCGAACGCGAGCGGCAGATGCAGGAGCTGCAAACCATGAACCAGGAATTCCGCGAACGTTACGCGGTCAATTCCGACATTCAGGCCCGGGCGCAGGCTTACGAACTGGCCGCACGCATGCAACTCTCCGCTCCTGAAGTGGTGGACTTTTCGCGCGAGCCCGATCATGTGAAGGCCCTTTACGGCATTGATCAAAAGGAAACGGAGGAGTTCGGCAAACAACTGCTGCTGGCCCGGCGACTGGCCGAAAAAGGCGTCCGTTTTATCCAGATTTGCCACGCCGGCGGCGGCAATGGGGCGTGGGATTCCCACGGTGATATGAAGACCCACGGACCGCTTTGCCACGCCACGGACAAGCCGATTGCCGGACTGATCCGCGACTTGAAACAGCGCGGGATGCTCGATGAAACGCTGGTGGTCTGGACGAGTGAATTCGGACGCACCCCATGGTCGCAGAACACCACCGGACGCGATCACAATCCCAAGGGCTATACCTCATGGATGGCTGGCGGCGGCATCAAAGGCGGCGTGATCCACGGCGGCACGGATGAGGTGGGTTACAAGGCCGTCGATTCCCCGCATTACTGCAGCGACCTGCACGCCACCATTCTGCATCAGCTCGGCCTCAACCATAACAAAATGGAAATACAAACCCTCGGACGGACGATGCGTCTGATTGAGGACGGCAGCCCGATCCGGCCCATCATCGCCTGATGCCGGCAGGGGCGCCATGAAAGCTTGTTTCCCCCTTCCTTCATGCTACTCTCCCAACATGAAATTCCTTCCTGTTTTTCTCTCCACGCTCCTTGCCATGAGCGGCGCAGCATATGCCGCTGAAACCAGCCTGATCGCTGACGGCGCCAAAGTCGAAGTGCTGAGCGAGGGTTACCTCTTCACCGAAGGCCCCGCCGTTGACCGGGAGGGCAATGTGTTCTTCACCGACCAGCCGAATGACCGCATCGTCAAATACCACGCCGCCGATGGCTCGTTTTCTGACTGGCTCAAGCCGGCGGGCCGCAGCAACGGAACCAAATTCGACCAGGCAGGGAACCTTCTCGCCTGTGCGGACGAGAAGAACGAACTCTGGTCCATTGCGCCCGACAAAAAGGTGACCGTGCTGCTCAGTGACCTCGGCGGCAAACTGATGAACGGCCCGAATGATCTTTGGATTCGTCCGGATGGAAA
>JAYUWQ010000594.1:0-9983 GCA_043753485.1 bacterium | reverse complement strand
TGATTTCTACCGGACCCGGCTGACCCACAGCATCGAGGTCTCGCAGATCGGCCGGAGCATCTGCACGGCGCTGCGGCGGCGCAGTCCGCACCTGGGGCCGGACTTTTATATTGATAGTGACCTGGTGGAGGCGGCCTGTCTGGCGCATGATATTGGACACCCGCCGTTCGGCCACGCCGGGGAGCGGACGCTGCACCGGCTGATGCGTCCGTGGGGGGGATTCGAGGGGAATGCCCAGACCCTGCGGATGCTGACGGAGACGATTTTTTCCGGCACGGGAAGGGGGATGAATCCGTGCCGCGCTTTTCTGGATGCGACCCTGAAATACAAGACCCTCTACAGCGAACTGCCGGAGCCGGAGCATCACTTTCTCTATGACCCCCAGCAGTCGTTTCTGGACTGGGCCCTGGGCCGCCAGGATTTTCCATTGGAACTGCCTCCGGGCGCGTCGCGGGATGGCTGCAAATCGATCGAATGCCAAATCATGGACTGGGCGGACGATACCGCCTATTCGCTGAACGACATTGCGGACGGCTACAATGCCAATTTCCTGACGCTGGAAGCGATCGAGCGCTGGGCGGGCACTCAGGATCTTGATGCCGGCCAGTCGCGCGTCATGGAAAAGTTGTTGAGGAGCATCCGGGGCCAACGGCTGGAAGTGATGCTGCGGGCCCGGATCGGCGACTTCATCAATGCCTGCACCCTGGAACCCGACGTGAATTTCATGACTGGCTGGACCCGGCGTTATGCGTGGAAACTCCAAGTCGCCCCCGAGGCGGTGGCTGAGGCCAGACTTTACAAAAAACTGGCACTGCATCTGGTCTTCCGCAGCCGTCAGCTCCAGCAATTGGAGCACAAGAGCCACGTCATGCTGACCCAACTGATGACCGCCCTGATGGACCGCTACGTCACCGGACGGTCCGCCTCCCGGTTCCGCCTGCTGCGGGAATCCGAGGAAGCCGCGCTGGAAAAGGAACCAGCCGAAGCCGGCCGGGCGCGGTTGGTCTGCGATGCCGTGGCCCGCATGACCGACGGCGCGGCCACAAGGCTTTACCGGCGGCTGTTCGACGCGGAATTCCGGTCCATCACGGATCTGGGCTAACTTTTTGCCAGCATGGTCGCCGACGAATACTTCGATCTCCGTTCACGACTGGGGGCAGCCTTGTTTTCGCTGGGCCGGGTGGCCGATCTGGCGGGCTTGAAACCGTCCCGCACACCCATCGTGAAGTCGCTGGTCGAGGGGTTGCGCGATCCTTTTGTCTTTGTGGTGGCGGGGGAAGTGAATACCGGCAAGTCCACCCTGCTGAATGCCTTGTTCGGGGAGGAATTCTGTCCTTCCAGCGTGTTGCCGGAGACCCAACACATCCACTATTTCCGCTATGGCCGGACCCCGTGCCGCACCGCCGTCAGCGCGGTGCTGGAGGAGATCGAATTGCCCCACTCCTTTCTGCGGGACTTTCATGTGGTGGACACGCCAGGGGTCAATTCCATCGAGGAAGGCCACGAATTGATTACCGGGGAATTCATCCCCCGGGCCGATGCGGTCCTGTACTGTTTTCCAGCGACGAACCCCTGGAGCGCGGCGTCATGGGAGTTTCTGGAACACATTCACCGCGATTGGCTGAAAAAAATCGTGCTGGTGCTGCAGCAGGCGGATTTGCGGACGCCGGAGGAAATCACGGCCATCACCGAGCACATGCAGGCCATCACCCGGCAGCGGCTCGGGGTGGAATTGCCGGTCTATCCCGTCTCGGCCCGGCTGGCGCTGCTGGCCCGCACGTCCGGAGTGGACAAAGTCCGGCTCCTCGCCGCCAGCGCTTTTCCCGCCTTTGAACGGCAACTCACCCAGCTCATCGCCGGGGCGGCTCCGCGCCTTGCCAAACTGGTCACCGCCTGCTCCGCGGGTCAAGCCATGCTGGCGGAAGTGCAGGCCTCCCTCGCCACTGCCTCGGCCGCCCTGACGGAATTGACCCACCTGCAGCAGAATGCCCGGAGCAGCGTGGCCGCCGCCGGTGGGGAGACCCGGCAGCAGGCCGCCGACGCCACGGTGGCCCTGCGCCGGGCGTGGGACGCCGCCAGTAGCGCCACCCTGACCGGAGGCCTTGCGGAACGCCTCGCTTTTCCCGGGTTGCTGCTGGGGCGCGATCCCACTGTAGAAACCATCGAAAGCCGGCAGCTCCCCTCTCTGATGACCGCCGTGCGCGAAACGGCAAATCGTTATGAAACCCAACTCGGGCACACCCTGACATCCCTCCTCGACCAGCCCGGCGCGGAAATCTGCCGCATCCTGGAGGACAGCGGATTCCATCCGGAGGAACCCGCCGGGCCCTCCCGGAACGGCATCTTCCTGACTCTGATGGAAAACGCCGCCTGCGATGCCGTCACCCAAAGCGGTTTGGCCTCCTTTTGGCAGGATCGGCTCCGGCGTCGCCAGGGGATGATGCGGGGCCTGGTCCTGCTGGGCCTCGTGCTCGCGGCGGTGCTGACTGCCAGTTTGGTAAACGGGTCCCTGCCACCGGTGGCGGGCTGGTGGCTGGTCGTGCTGGCCCTTGCCGGGGCTTGGGCTGGCCGGCAGGTCCTGCAGCGCGAAACCGCGGAAACGGCCGCGCTGGCCGCGCCGGTGCTCGCGGCCGCAGGCGATCAACTGAGCACCAGCGTCCGCCATCTGACCAAGGAGTATGGTGACCAGCAGATGGCCCGTTTTAATCATTTCACCGCCCCTCTCGAAGCCGCAATCCATCAAAAACAGCAGGCTTTGGACCCCTTGGCCGAAGAAACGGGTCAGCTGGCGGCATCGCTGCAGACGCTGGCAAGGGTGCTGCATGCCGGGGTGGCTGCACCTGACAAGGCAGTGGTCTGAAAGCGGCCGGAAGCGCGCCGTTCCCTTACTGGGGCAGCAGGTTCAGGTATTCCTGCCATGCAGCCTCGGCTGCTTTTTGTTTGGCTTCTGCCTCCGCCGGCAAAGTGGTGAGTTGCTGCTGGATTTCCGCCAGGCGCTGGGCAGGCGGACCGGCCGGAGCAGTGGTCACGGTGGCTTCCAGTCCTTTGATTTCCTCACGGAATCCTTCCAGCTTTTCTTTTAAAGCGCGGGCTTCCGCCCGAAGCGCCAGGGCAGGTTTGAGTTGGCGGGCGGCCTGCCAGCGGGCCATGGCCTTGAGCCCGGCGGCGATCTGCGCCCGGGTGGCGTCCAGCGCGGCCTTGGCGGCCTCCGCCTGCTGTTTCATTGCGGCCACCGCCTTTTCCTTTTCCGGCATCTGAAGAGTCAGGCTGGCCAATTCGGCTTTGAGTTTTTCCGCTTCCTGGGTGGCCTGGGCCAAAGCGGCGCGCTGTTCCTGGAGCTTGGTTTCACCGTCGGCCACAGCCTGCTTCAAGGCCGCCGTTTTTGCTTCCAACAAAGTGCGGGTCAACGCCCCCACCGCGGCATCGGCCTCCGCTGCCTGAACGAGGGCCGCTTTCACTTCGGCGGCCGCCGCGCCTTCTGCCGCGGGAACCACCGGGGCTGCCGGAACCGCCGGGGCTGCGGCCATGGCTGCCGCTGCCGCTTCGAGACTTTTTTTGAAGGAACTGACACTGCCTTCCAGTTTAACCACGTTGGCCTGAATCATTTCCAGCTGCGTGGCGGCGGCTTTCTGGCGTTCAGGCAGGGTGGCCAGAGCGGTCCGGACTGCGGTCATTTCGGTATCGACCACTGCCGCGGCTTTTTCCTTTTCAGCCATAGCGGCCGCGGCCTGTTCGGCGGCGGCACGCTGCGATTCGGCGGCGGCTTTCAACGAGACCAACCGGGTTTCAATCGACGGCGGATTCCCCTCCATCGGCGTGGGCGGGGCATCCTTCTCTGCCGCATCCCAGCTTTTCACTTCCCCATTCCACGCGCCGGTGAGGACGCGTTTGCCGTCATCACTGAAGAGGGTTTTCAACACGGCCGCCCCGCCGGACGGCACCCAGTCCCGTTGTTGGGCCCCATTGCCATCCCAAATCCTGGCATGGCCATCGCGGCCTCCGGAGACGAGCCGGCCATCCGGCGCAAATCCCAGCGCCAACACCCCGCCATGGCTGCCTATCTTTTTGACCTGGGTGCCATTGACCATTTCCCACCAGGTCATGTTGCCATCCTCACACCCCGCCGCGAGCAGGTTGGAGTCCGCCCGCCATGCGAGGCTGCCGATCATTTTTTCGTGACCCCGCAGATTGAGAAACTCATTCCCGGTGCCGGCTTCCCAGACGTAAAGACCACCATTCCGGTCGCCGGTTGCCAGCAGCACGCCATCCGGACTGAAGGCGAGGGAGGTCACCCAATCGGTGTGCTTTTTGATATTGGCGAGGACCTGGGAAGTGCGGGTATCGTAGATCCTGACCCGCCGGCCCGGGCCACCCATGGCGATCTTCGACAAGTCGGCGGTGATGTCGGCGGCCAGCACGGTATCAAAGTCTTCCGTCATGGCCAACTGGATCACCGGCTGTGCCGTTTTGATATCCCAGACCACCACATGGCCCTGCTTGCCCGGAATGCCGCCACCGGCAAGGAGCAGCGCCCCGTTGCGGCTGAAGGAAAGGGTCTCCGGAGTGCCTCCTTCCGGAAAGGGCAGCACCCCCAGCAGTTCGCCGGTGGTGGAATGATAGAGCAGGACCTGCCGTGGGGCGGCAAGGGCGGCCAGCGGTGCCCAGGGGCTATGCGCCAGCGCCACCACGGCATTCGGCCGGGCCGGCGTGACCACAGGTTCCAGCAGGACATGTTCCGGCATCGGTGGCGGGCCCTCCGGCTTCACGGTGGAAGCCGTCGCGGACATGGCGAAGCCTGCCTTCTTTTTCACTTTGGCGGTACTGTCCGGGGAGTCGAGCAGGCCGCCGGCAATCCATTTTGCGATGAGGTCGATTTCCGCTTGCGGGATCTTGTCGCCCTTCGGCGGCATGACGGGCTCCTCGGTGTGGGAAACGACTTTCCAGAGGGTGCTGGCCGACGAGTCTCCCGCTTCCACCGAAGCGCCCCCGGACCCACCAGCCATCACCCCGGCAAAGGTGGAAAGATCCAGGTCACCTTTTTTCTTGTCCGGGTTGTGACAATTGGTGCAGCGGTTTTCGAAGATCGGACGGATGTGGTCCTGCCAGGTGATTTTTTCCTGGGCGGAGACGACGGCCGGGAGGGCCAACAATAGAAGAGTAGGGAAGTAACGGGACATGCCGGGGGTGGGGCCGAGTCAGAAGGATTTCCCCAGATACGCAGGTCCCGAACTTTTTCTTCACCCGGGAGCATGAGGGAGTTCCCTATCTCTGGCTGGCAGGCTGGAACGGGGGTGGATCATCCCGCCCAGGTTGATGGATGCTTACGGCGTTTGAAAGGCGGCTTCCAAAAGGCGGCGCTTTTCTTCCGGCACGGGAAGGGTGCGCAAGGATTCGCGGACTTGGACTCGTTCGGCGGCAGGAAGGCGGGCGAAAAACTTTTGGGCGGTCTCGGGGGTTGCGTTCCAGAGCAGCTGATGGGAGGCGGCGGTGATAAGGCCGTGGCGGGCGTCTCCCGCCGGTTGATCCAACACCCATTCCGTGGCGGCCTCCGGGCGGGCCTGCATCCATTCGCTGAACACGCCTTGACGTGTTTGAGTGATCCGGCCGGGCGGCAACTGGTCGACCCATTTCATGGCCGCTACGGGATCCCGGCGGGCCTGGTCGCTGGCAATTTGCGTCAGGAAATTCAACGGAACGAGGTCCCCCTGCGGGCCGATGGCGAGGGCGGCGGCCTTGGCGGCTCCTTCGGCCCCGGAGTTCCACAGCCATTGAAAGCCCAGCTTCTCAAAACCTGCTTCGCGGGCGTCGGCCTCGGGCAATTTCAGCAGCCAATCGGCGATGGGGGCGGCGCCGTCTTTTTGAAACCACTGTTCCACCAGCGACCCGATAGCCTTGTTTTTGGAACCACCCGCGTCCAATCCGCTAACCAGCTCTGCGGCACGGGCGGTGTCCTCTTGTGCAAGACTCCCGACGATGCTGCCGAGGGCGTTGGCGCGGGCCGCTCCGCGCAGGTTGTCCTGCGTCCAGTCCAAGGCCTGCTGGGGCGCGGCCCTGGCCCAGGTTTCCACCAGAAACGGGGCCAGACCCGCCCGCAGGGTAGCATCCGGCAGAGCAGCGAGGTAAGCGGCGGCGGACTGGGCATCGCGCCCCCCCCATTCGACCATGGCACCGGCGGCGAGGGCGTGTTGTTGCACGGCGGGAAGGGTCGCGGCATAGACCAGCGCGGCTTTGGGGTCGCTCATGGCCCAGGCTTTGCCCACCGTTGCCAGGGTTTCCCGTCCGCCGGCCGTAGTGCCGGCTTGCGCCGCGATCGCGGCAGCGTGTTGGGGATTTTTTTCCGCCCATAGCCGCACCGAATCCATGCGGGGAACATACCAGCGTGATTCCCAATCGCGCATGGCCCTCAGAGCGGATTCCGGGTCGGTTTTGACAAAGGTTTCCAGTGCCTTGTGGCGCAGGCTTTCGATGTCGGGGAAATCCTTTGCCGCGCTCAGGGCCGCGATCACCGCCGATTGGTCGCGCGGAGTCCAGGTCTCGAGGAGGAGTTGGGCGAGATCGGTGGTGGAGAGCCCGAGACCCGGGACGTCAGGCTTTCCCGGCACGGCTTTGGTGGCGGCGGACAGGCTTTGGAGCGTCTGCCACATGTGCGCGGGGGCCATGTCCGCCCAGCGCGCGGCGACCATGCGCAGGGCGGCGTTGTCACCCTGGCACAGACGGAGCAGGTCCGGCATCTCATCGGGCGTGGCCTTTTCTGCAGCGGCGGCGAGCAGGAGCCAGCGCTCAACGCGGGGTGAGTTCGCGAGAGCTTCCGCGAGGGCGGCGATTTTTTTACCGGCAGTGGCAGCCGGGCTGGCCGGGGGGCTGCCGAGGTGTTTGTGCGCGGGATCAGACAGATCAGACAGATCAGACAGATCTGGCGGATCAGCCTGATCTCCTTGCGAAGTGGCCACGGTCTGGCCGGGACTGCGTGCACGGTGCCAGAGCCAGCCGGCACCCAGGCCGAGCGCGGCGGCGAGCACACAGCAAAGTAACGGGGCGGGGGAAAAGAAGGTGGGGCGTTTCATCGGATGGGATCTTTAAGCCAGGGGGGACGTGACGGGAGGTGCCTACCGTGCAAAAGGCCCTCGAGTGAGGTGCGCATCTCCGTCGGGAGTTCGGCAGCGATCCCGTCGAGGGCAGCCTTGCCGACGGCCGGGTCTTTCATGGCCATGACGGCGATGGCATTGGCCATGGCTTCGTGGCGCAGGACTTCTGAGGAAATGCTCCGTGCCCATTTCCAGGCAGAGTCCGGCTCGCTGACCCCGATGGTTTGCACGAGTGAACCGACCGCAGCATCGCGATCCGCCCCGGGGGGCAGCGTGGCAATCCATTGGCTGGCCTCGTAGCTGTCAGCCTGAGCCCAACGGCCAGCGATGGCGGAGTAAGTTTGCTTGCGGGTATTTTCATCAGGCAGAGCGGCGGCCCACGCGGTGGCGGCATCCGGGTCGGTCACAGTCCAGTTAGCGGCAAGGATGGCGGAGGCTTGGGCGCGCTCGCCAGCGGGCAACTGATCCAGCCGCGCCAGCCATGGCTTCACATCCCCGCCGGGCCATCCGTCTCCGCCACTGGCATTAAACCCCACTTTGACAAGCGCTGTGCTCAGTTCTGGAGGGGGGCTGGCGATTAGCTCATCAATGCGGCTGAAATCGCTGCCGCTGTTGAGCAGGCGACGCGCGATTTCTATCAACTTTTCCGGCGTTTTCTGCTCCGCGGGCATTTCCTTCACCCAAGCGACGAGCGCGGTTGAATCATGCCACGCCGTGCCATTGATGAGTGCCAGGCGCGTCTCTTCAACGAAGGGGCCGGGCGGCTGGGCATCCAGCCAGGCGCGGATTTCGGCGGCATGCTTATAGCCTTGATTCAGCAGCGCGTTGCTCAGCACCCGGTCCATCCCGGCAGGGGCTTCTTTTTGCAAAAAGGCCAGCGTGCCCGCCGTATCCGCTATCAATTTGTCGGCGACCACGCTCATCATGCCGTTCATCGACTGGAAGCCGATCTTGCCGGGATTCTCTTTCAGCCAGCGCATGGTCGCGCCAAAATCCTTCTCCGCCGCCGCCGAGAGCATCAGGGAAGCCACGTCGGAATAGGAACCCGTCATGTCCCCACCGGGTGGAACGAGACCCAGGTGATCAAGGGCGCCAGCGGGATCTTTTCCGGCCCAGGCCATGAGTAAAGCACGGGTGGCCTCGTTGCGGCTGGTGCCTTCCGGCAGGGCCTGGGTCCATGCCATGGCGGCCTGCGGATCGTGCTTCGCCCAAGCGGCAGCCACGCCGGCGAGCGCTTGGTCGCGGTGCGGACCGGCCAGTATTTCCGCGGCGGCGCGGGCGGATTCCAAGTCTTTTCCGGCCAACACGGTAAATGAATTCTTCACCGTCGTGTCCCATTGAGGCTGTGGTGACTTTGGCAATTGCTCGGCGACGGCAGGCAGCAGCTCCGGCGTCAGACGCGCGATGTCGCCCAGCAAGGTGCGGCCGATGTTTTCCCACCCGCTGCCACTTGCCATCAGGGCGGCCACGGCGGGATTCGGATCGCGCAGCATCCACTCCCGCATGGTCTGCTCCGCGAGATCGTTTTTCCCCGTGCTGCGGAAATGCGCCAGTGCGCCCGGAGCATCCAGTTCCACCCACTCCGCAATCAACGCAGCCCGGAAGGCCCGGCGGCGGAACGTATCCTTGATTCCGCTGATCGCTTGGTAGAGTGCAGGCATGGATTCCTTCGTCGTGCCGTGCTCATCATGGAGGCGCTGCCACTCAGCGTAGAGCGCGCTGGATTTGAAATCGGGCACATTGCTGTCAGAAGAAATTCCCTTGTCAGGAAAGAAAAGATCCTCCGGGACCACGATGACGCTATTGGTTTGGTGGTGACGGATGGACCAACCAACGGGAATCAGGAGCACGGCCAAAGCCGCGGCTATAGTCAGGGTGATTTTGGAAATGCTCATGGCGGCAAATAAGGTGATGGGAGGGGTGGCCGCCGCCACAGTGCCGGCAGCGGCGGAAGTTGTCAGAACTGGGACCGCGCTGACGGTGAGAGAGCCCGCCGCCAGCGCGGACGTGCCGGAAAAAGCCACCGCCGCCAAGGCCGCCGGAAGCGCCAGCCCGCCAATGGCAGCCATCACGGAAAAGGTGAAAACCGCGCCGGGCCGCGATTTCCCCAGCACCTGCTCAGCCACTTCCGCCAGCCGGTCCCGCAGCGCGGCACGGCCCCTCGAGAGCCGCTGCCTCACAGCTTCCTCACTCAAATCCAGGGCATGGGCCACGGCCGCGATATTCTGCTCCTCCCGGTAAAACAAGATCAGCGGCAGGCGGGTCGCTTCCGGCAGGGACTCCACCGCTTTCCAGACCAGAGCGTTCTCCTCCCGGTCCGCCGCCGCTTCGTCCGGCCATGGATCCCCGCAGGCCAGGAAATTCAGTTCCTCCACGGAGGCTGTCGGTTTTTGCTTCCTCACCCAATCCACGGACAAGCCATGGGCGATCCGCTTCAACCATGCCCGGAGGCTGCCCGGCTCACGCAGTTCCCCCAGTTTCCGCCATGCCGTGACAAAAGTTTCCTGGGCAATCTCCTCACTGACCGCCAACCGTCCGGTCTGCTCCCAGGCGACCGCGCTGACCAGCGACTGGTGCCGTTGCACGATCTCAACAAAAGCCTCCCGGTCTCCCGCCAGACACGCCGCCACCAGCTCCGCATCCTGACGGAAATACGATGGAAGCGGGGAGCAGGGCGGGAGGAGAAAATCCATGGCGTGTGCGCCAAGGTCGGATCAACGATGCAAAACGTGACGGAAAAATGCGGAAATTTTGCAACCGGGATTCCCTTGCCCTCCAAAATCCGGATCCACAGGTCTATTAAGCGGTGTCTTCGCAAATCAGGCGATTTCCTGACAGTTTTCCGGGATGGCCGGCGTCTCTTGGATACTATGTTCAACAGATTGACCCGTAGTCTGG
>JAYUWQ010000593.1:0-1555 GCA_043753485.1 bacterium | reverse complement strand
AGTCCGTATGGCCAGACCCAGCCAAGCTAAAGAAAACCTCATCAAGGCCGCCTATGACCTGATCTGGGAAACCAGCTATGGCTCCACCAGTGTGGATGACATCTGCGCCCGTGCCGGAGTGCGCAAAGGCAGTTTCTATCATTTTTTTGAATCCAAGGCGCACCTCACCATCGCGACCCTGGATGCCGGCCGGGCCAAGCACTTCCCGGAGCTGAATGAAATCTTCTCCCCACTGGTGCCGCCGCTGGAGCGCTTTGTGCGCTTTGCCGGTTATGTCCTGTTTTATCAGCAGGAGCGCCTCGCTTTGACTGGCCATGTCTGCGGCTGCGCGCTTTCCTCGCTGGGCAGCGAAGTCGGCAGCATGGATGAGCTGATCCGCAACCACATCATCGATATCTTCTCCAGCCACCTCCGCTATTACGAATCCGCGATCCGTGATGCGGCTCGCGAAAGCCTGATTGATGGCACCGATGCCCCGCTCAAGGCGAAGATGATCCAACACTACGTGCAGGGTGCATTGACCCACGCCCGCGTGCTCAACGACCTCACCCCCGTTCATGAGATGGCCCGCTCCATGCTCCATATTCTGGGGGCCAAACCGGACCTCGTGCCTTCTCTTTCCTGATGCCGCTCCACTTGGAGACAACCGGTCAACTTTCCTTCCCTCCCATTCCCTCATGAAGTCCCTGCTGCCTACTCTCGCCTGTATTGCCCTGATCCTGCCTGCCTGCCGCAAATCCCAAACGCCCACCGCCGCTGCCGGCGGCGCCCAGGGTCCGATGCCGGTGATGACGCTCCAGCCCCAGCCCCGCACCATTGCCGACTGGGACGAATTCTCCGCCCGTATCGAAGCCACCGACAGCGTGGAAATCCGCCCCCGCGTCACCGGTTATATTGACCGCGTCACGTTCGAGTCCGGTCAACTGGTGAAGGAAGGAGAAGTCCTCTTTGAAATCGATCCCCGGTTCGAGGAAGCCGCCCTCGCCGTCGCCGATGCCGCCGTGGCGCAGGCGCAGGCCCGCCTGCAAAGCGCCCAGAGCGAAGCGGACCGCGTGGAAAACCTGCTCAAGGCCCGCGCCATTTCCAGTGAGGATGCCGACACCCGCCTCAACGCCCTCAACATTGCCAAAGCCGCAGTGCGCTCCGCCGAAGCCAGCCGGAACGGCGCGATCCTGAATCTGGAATTCACCAAGGTGCGTTCGCCTATCAACGGCCGGGTCAGCCGCGCCCTGCAGACCGAGGGCAATTACATCAGTGGCGTGGCTGGATTCACCACCCTGCTCACCACGGTGGTCAGCGTCGATCCCATGCACGTTTATGCGGCGGTGGATGACGCTTCGTATCTCCGGTATGCCAAACTGATCCGGGAGAAAAAACTGACTGACCCTTCCACCAACCGGGTGCCGGTCGAACTCAAAATCGAAGGGGACACCGAGTGGACCCACAAGGGATGGATTGAATCCTTCGACAACCGGATCGACCCCGCGTCCGGCAGTATCGCCTTGCGCACGGTTTTCCCCAACAAGGAAGGAATCCTCGTGGCCGGCTCCTTCGC
>JAYUWQ010000592.1:0-3777 GCA_043753485.1 bacterium | reverse complement strand
TGTTGACCATGGAGGCCTGGGCCGTGGAGCAGGACGAGCCGGTGGATGAGGAACTGATGGGGCTTTTTTGCGGCATGAGCCGGGTGGAAGGCCCGCCCTCTGGTCCAGAGGATGCCCCGCAGATTCTGCTCTTTCTCGACAATCTCTGGGCATGGTGCGAAGCAGACCGTGCCACTTTTGCCGGGGAGGTGGAAACCACCTTCCTGCACGAGCTGGGCCACTACCTTGGCCTCGATGAAGACGAAGTCGCCGACCGGGGGCTGGCGTGAAACGAAGGAAAATTTTCAGTTTTCAGTTCCCGGTTTTCAGCGATGGTCCCGCTCCCTCCCCGTCGGCCGGACGCTTGTTGCCGGCGGCCGACCTCTGATTTCTGACCTCTGCCCTTCATTCCTATGCCCCTGATCACCTATCGCGAAGCCATCCGCCAAGCCCTTGATGAAGAACTGGCCCGTGATGAAAATGTTGTGCTGATGGGGGAGGAAGTCGCCCAGTATAACGGCGCTTACAAAGTCACCGAAGGCTTGTGGAAAAAGTGGGGCGACAAGCGAGTGGTCGACACCCCGATTTCCGAAGCTGGTTTCATCGGGATGGGCATCGGTGCTTCCATGCTCGGGGTGCGCCCGGTGATGGAATTGATGTTCTGGAGCTTCGCGTATGTGGCATGGGACCAAATGATCAACAATGCCGCCAGCGTCCGCTACATGAGCGGTGGCAAGATCAACTGCCCCATCGTCATCCGCGGCCCGGCCAACGGCGGCACCAATGTCGGCGCCACCCACAGCCATACCCCGGAGAATTTCATCGCCAACACCCCGGGGCTCAAGGTCGTGTGTCCGGCCACCGCATACGACGCCAAGGGCCTGATGAAAGCTGCCATCCGCGACAATGACCCGGTCTACGTCATGGAAAATACCGTGCTTTACGGGGAAAGCTGGGAAGTGCCCGAAGGCGAATACGTCATCCCGCTCGGAGTCGCCGACATCAAACGCGAGGGCAGCGACATTTCCCTGATCGCTCATGGCCGCGCCGTCATCACCTGCCTGAAGGCCGCCGAAATCCTTGCTGCCGAGCACGGAATCGACTGCGAAGTGGTCGACCTCCGTTCCATTCGCCCGCTCGATGAGGAAACCATCCTCAACAGCGTGCGCAAAACCAGCAAAGCGATCTACGTCGAGGAAAACAAACCCTTCTGCGGCGTTGGTGCCCAAATCGCCAGCATGATCCAGGAAAAATGCTTTGATGACCTTGACGCCCCCGTCCTGCGCATCAGCGCCATCGACGCCCCGGCCATTTACTCCATGCCTTTGGAGAAAATCCAGCTGCCCTATCCGGAACAGGTGGTGGACAAGGTGCTGGAAATCTGCTGATAGCGCAGGTGACTTTTTAATTTAAAGTCAAAGGGTTGGGTGTCGGCGCAAAACCTACGGTTTCTATACTATTTGCGTTTTATGGCAGCAATGATAGCATTTACTCAATGCAAACTCAGGCTCTGGCTCGCACCTCGCTGTTGATCGCCATCCCGGCAGTCCTGGGATTCTTAGCCGGGCAGCATTTTAGTTCGCCACCAAGCAGTGTTCCACCAACGGAGTTGACTTCATCCCGTCCGATTGCTGCTATCCAAACTGAGCAAAAATCCCTCGTGGAAAGATCAAGGCATCCTGAGGTCACTTCCGACGCCTCCATTTTGCCGGTACTCCTTTCCCAGGATTTGGAACAAAAACTCTCGTCGCTTCTCACGGCTTTGGGCAAACGCGATTTCCAGATGGCGGGAGATGATATTGTGGCTTGGTTCGCGGCTCATCCGGATGAGGCAGCGGCTTATCTCTCTGCCAGTGCTCAGCGTGATGGTCTGTTCAGCCAGATGTTTGCCCTCTGGGGGAAAAAAGACCCCCATGCTGCTTCCCTCTGGCTGGCGGAGCACCCGAATGCTCCGGGACGTGACAGCATGGCGGCAGGGCTTGCCAAAGGAGTGGCGCGTGAATACGCCGCCGCCTCTATGAAATGGGTCGCAGCTATCAAGGATCCTCTTTTAAAATTAAACGCCGGCAGGGAGGCGGGCTGGGTGGTTTATCGGATGAGTGAGGAGGATGCAGAAGCAGGCCTCCGGGAAGCTGGGATTCCTGAATCCGCCATTCCCGCGCTCAAGGCCGGCTGGCAGAAACAGTTTTCCACCACCACCACCCGCAATTCGCAAAATCTGGTTTCTATCGCAAATGCGGCGGCGGCAGCCGGGGCCACGATCAATTCCACAAACGTGGAGGATTTAGTCTCCCGTATTTCCACCGGAGTAAACGGAGGGGGGCAATTCAAAGGGTCGATCTTTATGGTCGACACCTCCGATTGGACCAACCGCGAATTGAGCGCCGCCAGGAAGTTGATCCGTGTCAACGATGGTTCCGTGCACTTCGAGCCGCAGGGCGGGACGGATGGGCCATGAGCGGAAATCCCGTCCTGCGGTTTTGTAGAAAGGGGACAAGGATTGAGAGCAGTCGGCCGGCCCATTCAGCCAAGGCGGGATATCCTGAAAAAGATGGGCCCGCATTCGGCGGCCATGTTCGTACGGCCAAAACCTCTACCCCGTATTTTATTCGACAAATTGCATTTCCCGGACGCCCGTTCAACGGAACGCATCCTGTTTCGCTGCGATCTCCGCATTCAATTTTTGGATTTGTTCCTGGGCGGCACTGATTTGTCTTGCCAGGTTTTCCGCGAGGGCCGTCGCTTCGTCCCGTTTGACGTTGTGACTGCTGGTATTGCCTTTGCTCTGAGCCAGTTGATGTTTATAGCTGTATTCCTGGGCAATCTTGAGCTGGCCGGATCGAGCGCGCTCTGCTTCTGCAATCCTCCTTTGCAAGGAGGTGATTTTCGCCAGGGCATCCCCCACGTCCGCTCGTTTGACGCTGGCCCGTTGCTCCGCCTGCACCATTTCCACCGTCTGGACGGGCTTCTCCTCCACTGCCACCACTGCCACCTCATCCGGTTTGCCTGACAGTTCCGCGGTCAGCTTTGGGTTCCACCCCAAGGCCAGCCGGCCAACCCAATCCTGCGGCATATTGGTCAAAGGCACCCGTGCGATGCCGTCGGCGTGTTCCAGAATCACGATGTTATCCTTGATCTGATTGAAACGGGCCTTTTTCAGGCGGGTCTCATCCATCAGGACGATTTCCGGCAGCGCTTCGTCCTTCGTTTTTTGCCGGACCTGATCGATGTCCCGCGAAAAGTCCGCCCGGCATTTTTCCCATTCCCCGCGCAACCCGTCGATCTGACTCCGGATCCCGCCATTTTTTTCCTCCAAAATCCGGATCCGTTCATTGATGGACTGGATGGAGGCGATACGGTCCTGCAGGGAAGCGTAGGCTTCCTGACGGTTGGCCAGCGTGGCGCGCCGCGTGTCCAGCAGGGACTGCTGGCCGCTCCATCCGTTACGGGCCTTGACGAGGTCGTTCTTGATGCCCTCCCGTTCGATCGCGAAAATGACGACGGCCCCAAAGGCGACGATGACGAGACTTACGGTCCCCCAGGCAGCGGTTTTTACTTCCATGGCAATGCAGATTTGTAGGGGATCAGGGTTTGAGATATTTCGCGGCAAAGGCAGCCTGCTCCTTGCTCAGCTGCTGGGTGGCCGATTGCAGGCCTTCTGCGATTTTTTGGAGACGTTTGGTTTCCTCCTGGGTTTCCTTCTCCTTGAGCTCCAGGCTGGCGACAACCTGGGGACCCGTCAGGTCCTCACTGCCCGCCGCTTTGATGTTTTGCTGGATCGCCGCAACATCGCCGGCC
>JAYUWQ010000591.1:0-3778 GCA_043753485.1 bacterium | reverse complement strand
CTTGGTGGAGGGACTGCAGCAGCAGGGGAAACCCGGGCAGGTGCTGCATGCCGTAATTCCCCAGATTTGTCAGGACAGAACTGGTGATCATGGAAACCATCAGCAGGAAGCATACCCCCATCACCATGCCGATGGAGAGAAAACGGCCCCGGATCCAAGCCATGAGGCCACCACCGGTTTTGGCCTCGGTCCCCCAGATTTGGTTGAGGGAGCCCATGAGTTCCCCGAACACTCCGGAAGCTCCGAACAAGGCCAGGGCAAACGCAAGGATTGTGCTGATCACCCCGGTCGCCGGTTTGCTGGCGGCGGTGACCATCTCCTGAACGGCGGTGGCGACCGATGATCCGACGGCGGTGCTGAGTTGCGCATGGATCCTGCCGGAGGCCGCCTCTGCCCCCCAGACCAGCCCCGCAATCGAGATGGCTGCCAGCAGCAGCGGCGCGAGGGAAAAAACGGTGTAGTAGGCCAAAGCCGCGGCCAGACGCATCGCGTTGTCCGACTGCCATTCGGCGGCGGTTTCCTTCAGCAGCGAGGGAAGCGATTTGAAAAATTTCTTCATACCGGAACAGGTTGGGAATTGGGGTCGGCCCGGGGCGGGACCGGAAGCGCCTCCAGCGTCCAGGTGGCGTCCTTTTGCAGGGTAAGCAGTTGATCGTGATAGTCCTTCAGCGTGGAACGATGGCCGACACTGACATAAGTCACCCGGTTTTTCTGAAGGAGTTGATAAAGCGTGGTTTCGTTGGCCTCATCCAGCGCACTGGTAGCCTCATCAAGGAAGGCGATGGATGGTTTGCGCAGCAGCAGACGGGCGAAGGAGATGCGCTGCTGCTCACCAATCGACAGAACATTGGTCCAGTCCACCGTGCGGTCAAAGTCGCCATCCACCCGGTCGACGACTTCGGAGAGGTTGACCGCTTCGAGCACGGCGGTGATTTGTGCGGTATCGAGATCCTCATTCTGTCCCGGGTAGAGAAGTTGGTCGCGCAGGCTGCCCTGTACCATGTAAGGACGCTGTGGCAGGAACATCATCCGGGCGAGTGGGGGACGGGTGATGGAGCCGGATCCGGTATTCCACAGACCCGCAATGGTGCGCAGCAGCGAGCTTTTGCCGGAACCACTGGGCCCCATTAAAAGGATGCTGGTGCCGGTTTTCAGGTTGAGATTGAGCTCCTTCAGCAGCGTCTTGGATCCGTCGGGGGTCTGCACGTCGAGATCGGCCAGTTGCAGGCGGTTTCCGGCCTCCTTGACATCGATCTGACCAGGCTCCTCACCACTGGTGGAGGTAATGTCATTATCGCGCTCCTCCTCCGGATCCTGTTCCGTGAGTCCGGTCCAGAGGACATCAAGCCGGGTGACGCCGGCGGCAAACCCGCTCAACCGCTCGAACTGCGTGATAATCAGGGAAGTCGCTGCCAGCACTCCGGCAAAGGCTCCCCCGGCCTGCATTACGGTGCCCATCTGGATTTTCCCGGCGAAATAAAGCGGTGCCACCACCAGGGTGGGCAGAACCAAGGCGAAATAGTTATAACTGGTGGTGAAAAAGGCGAGGTTCCTGTTCCATCCGATCAGGCGGGTGGTGTTTTCGAAAATGTCGGCAAACTTGGAGATCAGGTCGCGGTGTTCCCGCTTTTCGCCGCGGTAGAAAGCGATGGATTCCGCGTTGTCCCTCACGCGGACCATGCCATAACGGAAATTCCCCTCCTTTTCATATTGATGGTAATAGATGCCAACCAGCCTCCTCCCGATCAGGATGCTGATCATGGTGCCGGTCAAGGCATAGACGACCAAAGTGAGCACGAGGCTCCGCGAAATGCTCCAGAGCACCCCGGTGAAGGCCAGCAGGGTGACGCAGGAATTCAGGGTGATGAGCAGGAAACTGAGGGTGGTGGCCGTGAAGTTTCTCACGTCTTCCGCAATACGCTGGTCGGGATTGTCAATGGTGTCCGATCCGCGGAGATGATAGTAGGCACGGTTGGCAAAGTAGCGCTTCAGCAGGTGCCAGGTCATCCATTGCCGCCAGAGCAGGGCCAGTTTTTCCTCGGTGAAGCGGTAGAACACCCCGATCGGAATGGCGAGGGAGAAGGTGCCCAGGTAGAGCCAGAGGTTTTTGCGGAATCCCCCGCGGTCCCGTTGCGTCAGGGCATCGATAAAGTCGCGCGCCACATAACTCATGAGGACCTGCACGAGAGCCACCGCGATGGCAAAGCCAAGCAAAAGGCCCAGCAACAGCCGGGCCTGCTTTTTCTTTTCCGACCGGAAAAACGGAGCGATGATCCTCTTGATCCGGGGAATGGTGTGAAGGTCAAACGTGGGTTCAGGACCGGGAGTCATGCGCTGTCAGGCGGGCGGAGGTGAAGCTCAAAAAATAGGTAGGCCCGGCTCCATGTCGGTTGGGGGGAATGCCGACCAAGGAACCGGGCCGCCCGCAGCAGGGGTTATCTGCGGGAACTCTTTACGAGAAGCAGGGCTCCGAGGGCGAGGGCGACGCCCCCGGCAATGGCCAAAGCTGGTTCTTCCTTTGCAAAATCCTTCGCCTTGTGGTAGCCCGCCTCAGCGTCCTTGCGGAGCTGGCGGGTGGTGGCTGCGAGGTGATCGACTCCTTCACTAACGGATTCTCGGGCATCCTCGTAGGCCTCGCGCACGCGCTCCGCGGTTTGCGTAGCGGCAGCCCCGAATTGACTGGCGGCGTTCCGGCCGGTTTCGGTGAGACGTTCAGTCGTGTCATAAAGAGAGCCACGAAGATCCCGGCCGGCAGCGGCTGTAGCTTTGTAGCCTTTCTGAGCGGTGCGTCGCACATCGTCTGCGTAGTCTGCGGCTCCGCCCAGATAGCTTTCAACAGTCCTGCGGGTGGAAGTATCGCGGGATTTCTGCCAAGCAAGATATACGCCGCCGAGACCGATGAGTGCGGCGAGCGTCGGATGTCTGCGGGGCAGGAGGGCAGCGGCGGAAAGTGCTTTGCCAGCCAGAGCGCGGTTTTGGGGAGTCAAGACCGCATCCACCCACGAAAGGGCTTGCGCGAAAAAAGCGCCAGGATCCAGTTTTTGACTAAGTGACTGCGCGGTGTCCTGCACGGCGCGGCTGGCGCGTTTGGCCTGATACTCGACAGTATCGGCGGTTTCATTCAGGGCATTGGAGAATTCTTTCCGGGAGTTCATGGGAGTAGTGGGTGGGGTTGGGATGACAGGTTGATTGTTGAAGGCGTAAGCAGCACTTTTCAGGGATTTGATTGTCTGGCTCGGTTTCAGTCCTTCGGTTTTCAGCTTTTGGCCGCTGCTGCGGAAGACCAGCCATCCAGTCAAAGCAAAAACGACGGCAATGATGAGGGCGGAAATCCCTCCGGATAAAAGAGGCTCCCACCCGGCTTGGCTGACAAAGACCTGGCTGAGCAGCAGGGTCAATCCGGCCAGAATCAGAAGGATGGCGGTGAGAGCCGTAATGAGGCCCGCCGCCATGAGGATGGTCTGCTGCCGGGTCAGGGCTACTTTCCCTGCCATTTCCTGACGAAACAGCATCCAGTGGCCGGTGGCGAGAGCTTTAAACTCTTCACTGATCACACCAAGGCGGGAAAGGAGGGAAGTAGCCATGATAGTGCGGAAAAGATAAGGGCGGGGGATCAGATCTTGGGAGCAGAGAAGGCTTTTTTGGCATCCTCGGCGGCATCCTCGGCGGTTTCCTTCACTTTCTCGGCTCCGCTAGTGAGGCCATCCTTCATTTTTTCGGCACCATCCCGGAGATGGCTGCCCGCACGTTCAACGCTGTCGGCCACACGGTCTTTGAG
>JAYUWQ010000590.1:0-1557 GCA_043753485.1 bacterium | reverse complement strand
ACGAACGCAGCAACATCACGGTGGGATCCGTGGGGACGCTCATGCCGGCACCTCCTCCAAATGATAGGCTTCCACGGCTTCCGGCGCTTCATCCTGCTCCCCGTCCTCCTCCCCACTGTCCAACAGTGCGTCATAGTCTTCCAGCCGCACTTCAAGGGGCGGCCGCTCCCGCCACTCCCGCTCCAGATCCTGCCAAGTCTCCAGCATCCCTTTGACCTCCGTGGCCGAGATCACCGGACGCGGCGCTCCCAACAGGTGTTCCAGGGCGTTCTCCACCACCGTTTGTCCGTGATCGGCGGCCACTTTGAGCACCTCCAGATAACGCCGGTCCGCATCCACTCCAACGCGTATCAGATGATCGTAGGCGGCGCGGTAGACCAGCGAGGGAAACAACTCCTCCCGCCAACGGTAGCCCGCGAAGGCTCCCGGCTTGCGCAGCAAATGGCCGATCAGATGCCGGAAATCGATCACCGCACCACGGTCCCCGCGCGAGAGCGGCAGCCGTGCCACCTCCTGCGCTCCCTCCAGCAAATCGATCCGGCTTTCATAAATCCTGGCCAACAACTTCACCCCGATCAAACGGCTGGGCACCGAATACACCATCTTGTTTACCCGGATCGTGCTGTCATTCCTGACACTGACCATCAACTCCCGGTAATCGGGCAAATCCACGATGGCCGTCTCCCGCATCGCCGCCAGTTCCCCGCCCAGCCGCTGGGTCCGCTGCAGATTGGCCGACTCCAGCACTTTTATCAAAAAGCCGTCATACTCCTCTTCGCTGGCAAAATCCCCACCGCCCCGCAGCAGCAAATGCTGCCGGATGCGCCGCTTCAAATGACCGTGGCTGCTCTCGCACGAACCATTTTCCTGCGGCCGTCCCACATTGATGGTGCGCGGGGTGAGCCCATAGTGCGCGCAGATCGAGAGATACTCCTCGTTGAAAACGCGGGTGCTGCCACCGCGCTTCAACTGATGGGTCGCCGTCGAGGAATGATCCGTCAGCAACTCCCGCGGCACCCGGCCCAGGCGTCCCAGTGCCGCCTTCAAGCCCGCCCGCAGCGACAGCGTGGACTCACTGCCGGCCCGCACCGCCCATTCCCAATTTGAATACGGCAGCACCGCGTGGAAGAGCTTGTGGGCCAGCGGCTTGCCCTGGATCGTGATCCCAAGGCCGCCCATGTCCGTCCAATCCACCGCCAGCACGGCGCCCGGCGCATGATCCTGGGTGAAAAACACCTCCTTCTCCGCTCCCTCCGTCAGCCGCCACTGCCGCACCCGGCGTTGAAAGGTCCGCAACAACCCGGGGTGGAGTTCCACCCCGCCGCCTTGCGCCAGATGCTCGAAGAGCGCCTTGGCCTCCAGTTCCGGAGCCTCGCGCAGCATCGCCAGCGCCCGGGGCCAGACCGCCTCCAGCGGATCCTTGCGCGTCCTCCAGACATGCGGGGCCTGCTGCTGCTTCATGACATCGTCCTGCCGCAAATACTTGCGCGCCGTATTGCGGGACATCCCCGCCTTGATTGCACTCATGCTGATGGTTCTTCCTTGGTTGCGCTCGAA
>JAYUWQ010000589.1:0-3781 GCA_043753485.1 bacterium | reverse complement strand
CAAGGGCGCGCCGGGCGACGGCGACGACATCGTGGGAGGTCATTTCCGGGCCTTTGTCGACCAGCAGGACGCCGTCGATTTCAGGATCAGGAGAACGTTTCATGGAGGGCTTGGAATACACGGGATTGAGCATCGGAAAGGGGGCCGGCCAGACGGGCGCCGGCGGCAAGGCGGTGTCCGCCGCCGCCGAAGCTGGCGCAGACCGCACCGACGTCGATGGCGGGGTCCTTGGAGCGGAGGCTGAGGCGGATTTTTCCGTCAGGACCAGGGAGTTCCTCGAAGGCGGCCGCGACCACGACGCCTTGGATGGAACGGAGATTGTCCATCAGGCCTTCGTTGTCGTCAGGCTGCATATTGATGGAGTCGGCAAAAGCGCGGGTCAGGGCCCAGGAGGCGACTTTCCCCCCGTGGGTGATCTGCATGGCATTGAGCAGATGGCGGAGAAGTTCGACCCGGCGGAGCGGGTAAGACTCGTAAGTATCCTGACAGAGTTTGCTGACATTGATGCCGGCCCGGATCAGGGCGGCAGCGATCTCATAGGTGTGGGCGGTGGTGCTCTGGTATTGGAAGGAGCCGGTGTCGGTGGAGATGGCGACGTAGAGATTGCTGGCAATTTCCTGGGTGATGGGAAGCGCCGCGGCAGTGAGGAGATCGTAGATGATCTCGCCGGCAGCGGGGGCTCCGGAATTGATATAGTGGAGATCACCGTAACCTTCGTTGGAAACGTGGTGGTCGATATTGACCCAGGTTTTGGTGCCGGCGAGGGCAGCAAGAGCGTTGGGGCCGAGTCGCTCGCGGTTGGCGCAATCGACGGCGATGGCGATTTCGGCTGCGACGGTCTGCCCGGGGGCGGGTTGCTCGATGAAATCCGAGCCGGGGAGGAAGGCCAGATTGGCGGGGAGGCCGTCGTCGTTGAGGAAGCGGACGGGCTTGCCGAGGTTTTTCAACGCCAGGCCGAGCGCGAGGGTGGAGCCGATGGCATCTCCGTCAGGACGCTGGTGGGCGAGCACGGCGAAGGACGACGCGCCTTGGAAGAGGGCGGCCAGTTCGGCGAAGGAGGTATTGGTGTGGAGGCTCACGGGAAATGGAGAAGGGATGGAACCACGGGTTTCACGGATGAAAACGGCGGGGCAAAACCAAAACGGCCAGATGGGACCCTAGCGGTTACGGCGGCGGAGGGGGCGGTCACTGCCGGAAGCACTGTCCTCATCCTCATCGTCGGTTTCCTGGGCAGGCACGTCCACCGTGGGTGAAGGCGCGGGGATGTTCAACCCGGCGTCGGTTGCGGCGGGGGCTTCTTCGACAGGTTCGGGATTGAGCAGAGCGGACTCGTTGAGCTGTTGGTCAATCTGCTCCATCAGGGCGGTGACCCGGACGCCGCGCTCAACACTGTGGTCGAGCTTGAAAAAGAAATGCGGACTGTTCTTGAGCACGACACGCTTGGCCACCCGGGAGGAGAGCAGTCCGCGTTGGGTATTCAGTTTGTCCACCACCGCCTGTTGTTTGGCGGCAGGCCCGATCACACCGATGAAGATGTGGGCGTTCTTGAAGTCGGGCGTCAGGTCCACGTCGGTGACGGTGACGAGGACGTCCGGGAAGGCATGGTCGCGCGCCAGGATGCTGGACAGCTCGCGCTGGATCAGCTCGGTGACTCTGGCTTTTCGGTTGGTCATGAGCGGGGCAGTTGATGGGCCGCTGAACGGGCCACGGATAACACGGATAACACGGATGCTATGAGGGATTTGAACAGAAGGTCAGGAAGGACGGGAAGCAGGTGGTGCGGGGCGGACGCAGCAGGGGCGGCAAAGCCTTGTTATAAAAATCTGTGCCATCCGTCTTATCCGTGTCATCCGTGGCCCGTCAGCTTTCCGGTTAAAGCGTTTGGGCGATCTTTTCCAGTTCGTAACACTCGATGATGTCGTTGATTTCGTATTCGTTGAAATCGCCGAGGCGAACGCCGCACTCCATGCCGTTGCGGACTTCCGCCACGTCGTCAGTGAAGCGGCGGAGCGTCTGGAAACCGCCGTCGTAGATGGCCTGCTTGCCCCGGAGGACCCGGGCGCGGGCGTTGCGGACGAGTTTGCCGTCGGTGACAACACAACCCCCGGCGCGGCCGCGCTGGATTTTGAAGACTTGTTTGACCTGGGCGTGCCCGATGACTTTTTCGCGGGTGAGCGGGTCGAGCAGGCCGAGCATGGCTTCCTCCATCTGATCGAGGAGTTCGTAGATGATGGAATAAAGCTTCACCTGAACGCCTTCCGCCTTGATGGCTTTCACCGCCTTGGCTTCGACCTTGGTGTTGAATCCAACGATGACGGCGTTTGAGGCTGAGGAGAGGAGGACGTCACTTTCCGTGATGGGACCGACCCCGCTCAGGACGAAGTCGATGCCGACTTTATCAGACTTGATGAGTTTGAGCTGGGCAATGATGGCTTCGAGGGAACCCTGGGCATCGGTCTTGAGGATGAGCCGGAGGGATTTCCGTTCCGAGCCCTTCATGTCGGCGAAGAGGCTTTCGAGGGAAGCCCGTTTGGGAGCGGCCAGTTTGCCGGCGCGTTGTTCGCTGGTACGTTCCTCACTGAGCTTCTTGGCGTCGCGTTCGCTGTCCATTTCGACGAGTTCATCGCCGACATTGGGAATCGTGGAAAATCCGGTGACTTCGACGGGCATGGCGGGACCGGCTTCCTTGACGGGGCGGCCATGGTCATCCAGCATGCTCTTCACCTTGCCGTAATGGGGCCCGCAAATGAAGGCGGTGCCGACACGGAGGGTGCCACTCTGGGGGATGATGGTGGCGGTGGGGCCTTTGCCGGGTTCGACCCGGGATTCAATCACCATGGCCCGGCAGGCGGCTTTGGGATTGGCGCGCAGTTCGAGGAATTCGGCTTCCAGGAGAATTCTCTTCAGCAATTCCTCGATCCCGATATTTTTAGTCGCGGAAACGGGCAAACAAGCAATTTCCCCGCCCCAATCCTCAGGGGTCAGTTCATTTTCCTGGAGCTGCCGTTTTACCTTGTCAAAATCGGCGGTGGCAAGGTCGCACTTGTTCATGGCGACCACGATTTTCACGTTGGCGGCCTTGGCATGGGCAATGGCCTCCTTGGTCTGGGGCATGATCCCGTCATTGGCGGCAATGACGAGCACGACAATGTCAGTGACCATCGCACCGCGGGCCCGCATGGCGGTGAAGGCGGCGTGACCTGGGGTGTCGAGAATGGTCAGTTTTTCATCATGGTGGTCCACGCTGTAAGCGGCGACGCCCTGGGTGATCCCGCCAGCTTCCCCGGCCGTGACCTTGGAGGAGCGGATGGCATCGATCAGGCTGGTTTTGCCGTGGTCAACATGGCCCATGAAGGTGATAATGGGAGGGCGGGCCTTGAGGGCTTCCTCCGGTTCTTCAACCGGAGCGACCGGAGCCTGAATCACTTCCTCAACCTTGTGGAACCCACTGCCTTTCTCACGTTTTTCGCGTTCGAAGGTAAAGCCATGTTTTTCGCAGACTTTGGCAGCGATGTCCGGTTCGATGGAAACTCCCGGATTGGCGAAAATATCAAGCAGCATCAAGTCCTTGATCAGGACAAAAACTTTAAGACCCATTTTGTCAGCGAGGTCGCGGACAATGATAGGGGGCTTGATGCAAATCACTTTGGGATCATCCGGTTCCTCCCCGTCATCGGATCCTTCCGTGGCGGGAGGCGCGGAGGGTTGCCCGGTGATGACAGGAACTGCCTCGGCGACCGGGGCAGGGGCGACCAGTCCGGTGAGGGGAGTGATCGGGCTG
>JAYUWQ010000588.1:0-3786 GCA_043753485.1 bacterium | reverse complement strand
TTCATCGTCACCGGTCCCAGTGCAGCCGCCTTCCAGCCGCTGATCCTGGCCGCCGCCGCGTCCGACAGGATGAACCAGACAGCGCTCCCCATGTGGTTGCGGAACACGCGGGGTTTGACCTGATAGGTATCCGGCTCCTGCAGCAGTGACCAGCGGGGGAAAAACGCCGGGGTCCGACTGCGGTAGGCTTCAAAGGGAGCACCATGGATTTTTGTGAGATCCGCTTCCTCGGCGCGGATGACGTAGGGATAATAGATGGCAAAACTGATCAGCGCCAGCAGGGGGATGGTGAATGTGTGCGTCATCAGGGCCACCCCCAGAGTGCCGAGCATGGAAAAGAAGTAGAGCGGATTCCGGCACATGGCATACGGTCCATCAGTCACGAGGCAGGCTTTTTTATAGCCCGCAATGTAGAGTGAGCACCACAGGCGCCCCACGGCCGCCGCAGAGGTCAACCCCAGAGCCACCAGCAGAATTCCGGCCGCACTGAAGGGACCGGGTTGCCACTGGCTGGAACTGAAAAGAATCAGCCCCGCCAGGAGGCCCACGAAGAATCGGGTAAACAGGATGCGCATTTAGGAAGGATAAGTCCGATCATCGTGCGGGCGGGGACGGCGGCAAGCGGACTTCGCAGGAACGCTGGTTTGTCCTGAAGCAGCAGGATGGACAGGAATCGGCCCCGCAAGGCCCGGCCCCGTCGACCCTGCCAAATCCCCGCCGTCAGATATTAGAACCCAGGAAGGTATGGATGCCACACTCCTGTTTGTCGAACCCTTCCCAACGGCCCGCCCGTTCACCTTCGCCACCGGCCACCTTGGTGCAGGGCCAACAACCGATGGTGCGGTAGCCACGGTCGTGCAGGGGATTGTAGGGGATGCCGTTGGCCTTGATGTAATCCCAGACCGCTTCCCGGCTCCAATTGGCCATGGGGTTGAGCTTCAGGATGTGATTGGCGCGGAGTTTGTCGAACTCGTAGAGTTCCAGAATCCCAGTTTTGGAGCGGACGTCTGTGCCCTGATTGCGGCGCAGACCGGTGATCCAGACGTCGATTTTCGAGAGCTTCTGCTGGAGGGGCAGCACCTTGCGCATGGTGCAGCAGGTGTCAGGATTGCTCTCCCAGAGATTGCCGCCATAGGTTTCCTGCTGCTCCGCCACGGTCTGCGCGGGGTCGAGACTTTCAATTTTGATGCCGAAGAAGTTTTGCAGCCGCTCCTTCAGTTCATAGGTTTCGGGGAAAAGTAGACCGGTATCGAGGGTGAACACAGGGAAATCCAATCCCAGCTTCCGCGCATGATGAATGATGACCAAGCCGGAACCTTGGTAGCTGGTGCCAATCTGGGCCCGGTTGCCAAACGTGTCCCACGTCCATTGCAGGGTCTCCTCCAGCGAGGTGGTCTCAAAGCGCGCCGCTTCCGCGTGCACATCCAGGCCGGCGTGATCTTCGAGCAAAAAGGCCATTGGGTTTGATTCTCCTTATTTCCTATAGGAAATACCGGATTTAGGAAATGTCAAATGGACACGCCCAACGAGGAGAATGAATCGTCCCGTGGATTTGACATTTTCCACCCATGGATTGAGAGTTAGGAATGTCTGATGAAAATGCTTATGCTCCGCCAGCGGCCAAGCTCAGGCCTGAGACGAAACCGAAGCACGTTTCGCTGGCCCGGGTGTTCAGGCCCCTTTTGCCGGAAAAAATTGACGCAGGATGCGGTGAAGCGATTCCTGTGTCAGGGTGGACACAAGCAGTCCGGGGATTGAACTACATCCGGTAAGTAATCCGCGCCTTGGTTGTGTCGTAGGGCGACATTTCCATTTTCACGCGGTCACCGACCACGAGGCGGATGAAGCGTTTCCGCATTTTCCCGGAGATGTGGGCGAGGACGATCTGTTGATTGATGGCCAGCTCGACCTTGAACATGGTGCCGGCGAGCACCTGCACGATGGTGCCGTCCACTTCGATTTCACCTTCCGGATCGACTTCCTTGGGCGGCGGGCGGCGGAAGCCACCGGAATTGGCGTAAGGACGTGGCGGACCCGCGGGGCGGCGGGCACCTCCGGGGCGGTTGTTGTTGTTGCGGCGGGCAGGCATGTAACGGGGAGCGGGTCATTCCCCGTGCGGCGGGCAGGGCCGGTCCGGACAACGGGTGAATCAACGATGAAATGAAGATTCGGTGCATTCCGGATAATGACAAGAGTGAAAAAGACTCGCCAACTTCCGCCATTCCGTATTGGAAAGAGGCGACGCGGCCCACCCTCTGGATCGCGTCGCGGGAGTGAACGGCACACGGTCTGCTTACCCTCTCCCTCTGATTTTTATGCGAAACCGACGCTTCACCCCCCTTGTCCTCCGCCTCGCGGTGCTGCCCCTGTGGGCGGCCGGCCAAGCCATGGCCCATCATCTTCCGCCCGGCATGGAGGACGTGGATGAATTCGCCGAGGAACCGTTCACAGCCGCCCTGACCCATCCGCTCACTGGGGCCGATCACTGGCTGGCTGCCTTGGCCGTGGGATTGGTGGTCTGGTCGTGGGGCCGGAAAGCAGGGTATCAATCGATCGCGCTGTTTATGCTCGCCATGGCGGCGGGGATCGGGTCGGGTCGGAGGGGATTTCAGCTTCCCCTGATGGAAACCGGACTCGCCGTTTCCGTGATATTGCTCGGCTGCGTGGTTGCCGGTGCGAAGTGGTTTTCCAGCAAGGCAGTGCTCTCCCTCGCGGCCCTCACCGGCGTCTGGCATGGCATCGCGCATGGCCTTGAAATGCCCCCCTCCGCTCCCGCCGGACTTTATGCCCTGGGCCTCACCCTGGCATCCGGAGCCATCGCCCTGACCGCCGGCCTGCTCGCCACACAGCTTTCGGTCTCCCGCCCGGCGCTGCCCCGCCTGGCTGGCGGAGGACTCGCCGCCACCGGAGCCTGGCTGCTGCTATCCAGTTTCGCCGCCTGACACCCATGCACCTTTCCCCCCGCGAGACGGAGAAACTCATGATCGTGGTCGCCGCCGACCTCGCCCGCCGCCGCCGCGACCGTGGCCTGAAACTCAACTACCCCGAAACCATCGCCCTCATTACTTACGAGATCATGGAAGGTGCCCGCGACGGCCGCAGTGTGAGCGATCTGATGAGCTTTGGCACCACCATCGTGAAAAAAAGCGAGGTCATGGAAGGCGTCGCTGAAATGATCCACGAGGTGCAGGCCGAAGCCACCTTCCCTGACGGCACCAAGCTCGTCACCGTCCATAACCCGGTTAGAGATTGGCCCGCATGATCCCCGGCGAAATCATCCACCCGCCCGGGGCTCCCGACCTTGAGGCCAATACCGGCCTGGATACCCTGACGCTGATTGTGTCCAACAAGGGCGACCGGCCGATCCAGGTCGGCAGCCACTTCCATTTTTATGAAGTGAATACCTCGCTCGACTTCCCCCGCGAATCCGCCCGCGGCTTCCGGCTCAACATCCCCGCCGGCACTGCGGTGCGTTTCGAACCCGGCGATACCCGTGAAGTCGAACTGGTTGCCTTCACCGGCGAACGCCGCATGTACGGCCTGAACAACCTCGTGGACGGCCCGCTCGACTAGCTGAAAACCAATTTGAACAGAAGATCACAAAGATATATGTTTGTGCCTCAAAGCCTATTCACCAGATGGGGGAGGCCATCCGAGGCATCTTTTTCTACGGAATTGCCTTACTCCGTGTCCTTTGTGAGGGTATGAAGTCATTCAGCAACCGGTGCGGCAGCAAAATCTGAAATTCTGGTCAAGGTCCCTCCAAGGAACTCGTGAGTGCCTGCA
>JAYUWQ010000587.1:0-3788 GCA_043753485.1 bacterium | reverse complement strand
GGAGGATGGTTTCCCGGCCTTCGAGGAAAACCTGAAACTGGGTTTTCTTTTCGGCGGGGTTGGGGGCGAACCCAAAGGCATGACCGCCATAGGTGCTGTTGGGCATCCATTCCTTCATTTGTTTTGGATCCAGCGAGGTCTGGGCTCCCATCACCGCGGCACAAGTCAGGCGGGTGGATTCTCGGGCCACCGGGTCGCTGCTGGAGGGATCGGCAAGGTCGGGATGGAAGGCCAGCCACAGGCTGGAGCAGGCGCCGGCAGAGCCCCCGGAGGCGGCGATGCGGGTCTTGTCGAGATTCCATTCGCCTGCCTTGCTGCGGACGAACTGGAGGGCGCGGGCGGCATCGTGGAGCGGCCACGAGACCGGGGGCTTGATGCCCGCGGCTTTGGCGGCGGGGACAAACCGGTAGTGGATGGAGACCACCGAGATGCCGGCTTTCAGATAGGCGGCATGGCCATTGTTGAAGACGGAGTTCTTGTCCCCGTTGTTCCAGCCGCCGCCGTGGATGAAAAAGAGCACCGGAGCGGGTTCTTTGGTGTCGGCTTTCCAGAAATCGAGGATCTGCCGCGGATCGCTGCCATAGGACACGCCGGCCTGGGTAGGGACGGGACCTTGGGGGGCCGGTTTGGCCGCTGGGGCGGGAGGCGCGGGTTTCGTGGGAGGCGTGTCAGGAGCCGCGGCCGGGGCCTGGGCAAACAGACTGGGACTGGAAAGGATCAGGAGAAGGGCGGTGAGGTGGCGGTTCATAAACAGGAAATGGAACGCCGACAAACTGCTCCGCACCGGCGCCATGCCGGAAGATTTCCTTTTGCGCATTCGCGTAGGCGCCCGGGGCAGGAAAATGCCGGCGGTCCTGCCCGGATAAGCTAGACCAGCTGGTTGTCCACCAGAAACCGGTAGGTGCCGTGGTGGGCGATCAGTTCGTCATGGGTGCCGCTTTCGACGATTTTGCCGTGGTTGAATACGAGGATGCGGTCGGCGTGGCGGACGGTGCTGAGGCGGTGGGCGATCACGAGGCTGGTGCGGCCGGCCATGAGGCGCTCGAGGGCTTCGTTTACGAGGCGCTCGCTTTCGGAGTCGAGGGCGGAGGTGGCCTCATCCAGGAGGAGAATGCGGGGATCGGCGAGGATGGCGCGGGCGATGGCAATGCGTTGGCGCTGGCCGCCGGAGAGCTTGGTGCCGCGGGGGCCTACCAGGGTTTCAAATCCCTCCGGCAGGGCAGAGATATAATCCCAGGCATTGGCCTGCCGGGCGGCGGCGTGGATCTCTTCGAGGCTGGCGCCGGGTTTGCCGTATTCGATGTTTTCGCGGATGCTGCCGCCGAAGAGCAGCACTTCCTGGGGCACGATCGCGATCTGGCTGCGGAGGGCGCCGAGGGCGAGGGAACCAACCGGATGACCATCAAAAAGGATCTGGCCGGACTCCGGTTGGTTGAAGCCGAGGATGAGGGAGAAGACGGTGGATTTCCCTGCGCCGGAGGGACCCACGAGGGCGACCCGTTGCCCGGGTTCGATGTGGAAACTGAGGTCTCTGAGGACGAGGGCTTCCGGACGGGCCGGGTAACGGAAGGAGAGGTTTTCGAAGGCGAGAGCTCCAGCCAGTTTAATGTCAGGATCACCGTCGATGCGTTCGGGGGCGAGTTCCAGCAGTTCGCGCAGGCGTTCAGTGGCTCCGGCGGTCTGCTGGAACTGGGAGATGATTTCCGGGAAGGAGCCTAACGATGCGCCGACAAAGATGGAGAAGAGGATGAACGAGACGAAGTTGGTGCCGTTGATTTCGCCATGGGCCAGCAGGCGGGCGCCGTACCAGGCCACGAAGGCGATGGTGCCGAAAAGGGCAAAGATGATGAACGAGAGGAAGGCTGCCCGGGTTTTAGCCCCGCGCATGGTCACCCCGAAAAAGCGTTGGAGGGCGCGGTCATAACGGGTCTGCTCGAATGGCTCGTTGGTGAACGACTTGACGTCCGCGATGCCTTGCACGGTTTCCTCGATGACGGTGCCGGCTTCCGCGAGGGAGTCCTGGGCGGCCTTGGAAAAAGCCCGCACCTTTTTGCCGAAGAAGGCGATGGCGAGCACGACAAACGGCACGCTGCCCAGCATGATCAGCGAAAGCTTCCACGAGGCAAAAAAGATGAAGCACAGTCCTCCGATGAGGATCACGGTTTGCCGCACCGCCTGGGGGACGGTGCTGAGGAGGGTCTCGCGGACGAGGCTGAGATCGGCGGAGATGCGGTTGCTGAGGGCCCCGGCGCGTTGCTCCTGGAAGAAGGGCATCGGCAGGCGCACCAGGTGGCCGAAGAGGTCGCGCCGCAGCCGGTTCAGGGCGGATTCCCCGGCATAGGTGAAGCCCTGGACCCGCCAGAAGGCGATGAAGGCCTGGAGGGCGAGGACGCCGGTGAGCTCGAGCACCACGCGGTTCGATTTCGCGAGGACCGCGGCAGGGTCGACGCCGGCTTTGAGGGCGTCGGTGGGATTGCCGATCAATTCCTTGAGAAACCACGGGAAGGCGAGGGAGAGTCCGGCCGTCAAAAACAGGGCGGCCATGGAAGGCAGAAATACCGCTTTTTCCTTCATGAGATAACCCAGCACCCAACGGTGGGAGGAAATCGGCGGACGGGAAGGGGCAGGGGTCTCGGACATGGCTGAATGTCAGGGCAGCCGTGGCAGCCGTCAACGGCCCGGGGCGCCGGAGTTCCTGACAGGAGTCGGGAATATTCAGGCACGGGAGGTTGCCTTGCGTGCAACCATCAGCGGGAGCGCCGCCACTGCCATGACGATGGCGGCGGTGAGGAATGCGGCGCGGCCATAACTGAGCGCATCCTGTTGGTTCAGCATCAGCAACGGGCCGGCCAGCAAGGCGCCGAAGAAGCGGCCGAGACTGCCGGCTCCGGCCATCGCTCCCATGGTCAGGCCTTGGTTCTGCAGGGTGCCGCATCTGCTGGCGAGGGTATTCAGACAAGGATTGGTCAGGCTGTTCCCGGCGGCCATCAGCCACATATTCAATACGAGGACCAGCCATGGGGTGGTGAAAGGCAGCCACATCATGGCAATCACCATCAGCACCAGACCGGTCAGGGCGAGCCGGCCCTCATTGTTGTTTTTGGCGATCCGCCGGATGATGCCGCCCTGGATAATCACTCCCACGATCCCGATGAATCCAAAGCAATAACCAATCTGCATTTCATTGAACTGGAATGAAGCGTGGTTTTTCAGGAAAAGCACGAAGGCCGCCGTCATGGTGGAGAAGGCTCCGATGACGAGGAAATTGGCGAGGAGAATGGCGGGCAGGGCCGTGCCGCGGTTGGCGAGCGCCACGGCAAAAACCGAAGGCGACGTGCGGGTGGCGCCGCGCTTTTCCGGAGGAAGGGTTTCGGGCAGGCGGCGGGCCATGAGGAGGACGTTGAGCACACTCAAACCTGCGGCAAAAAGGAAGGGCGCCGCTCTTCCCCCGAAGTGGGAGAGGATGCCTCCGATCACGGGGCCGATCATAAACCCAAGACCGAACGCGGCTCCGATCATGCCCATCACGCCGGCGCGTTTTTCCGGAGCGGTGATGTCGGAAAGATAACTCTGGGCGGTGCTGATGCTGGCCCCGCCGATGCCGGTGATGATGCGGGCCGTGAAGAGCAGGATGATGCCGGTCATGGGGGCTACCCAGCCACTGACCGCCAGCGACATCACCAGATAGCCGCCGACCGAAGCCCAGAGACTCATGACCAGCACCGGCACGCGGCCGACGCGGTCGCTGAGGCGGCCCAGCACTGGCGAAAAGATAAACTGCATCAGGC
>JAYUWQ010000586.1:0-3791 GCA_043753485.1 bacterium | reverse complement strand
CGCCAGCTCCCCCCCATTCATTATCTCACCCGCGCCATCCGCGGCCTGCTCATTACCGGCACTGGCCTCCTCACCATCGCCATCGTCAGTGCTTACCGCATGGAAAAACTGCCCCCGGCCAGCAAACTCACCATCGTCTGGATTGTCTGGGCACTCTACGCCAGCCTGATCCTCTACGAAAGCTGGCGTGGCATGTCCGCCCGCCGCGCGGCTGCCACGGCTGCCTTCGGTTTCCTCATTCCCGTCATCAGCCTCTGGTTCATCGGAAGGCACTGACATTCCCCTCCTCCCGTTTTCCAATCATGCTCCTCTGCCTCGGCCTCAGTTACGCCCGCACTCCCGTGGAAGTGCGCGAACGCGTGGCCGTGCCTGGCAAGGACCTGCCTGAGGCGGTCAAGGCCCTGACTCAATTGGAGGACATCGACGAGGCCGTCATCGTCTCCACCTGCAACCGCATGGAGATTTACGCCTCCAGCCCGTCCCCGTCCACGGCGGCGGCCCATGTCGATGCCTGGCTGCGCGAACGCTTCCATCTCGGCAGCGAAATCGAATTCTTCCAACACCAGCGCGAGGACGCCGCCCGCCACCTCTTTGCCGTGGCCAGCGGGCTTGACTCCATGGTTCTAGGCGAGACCGAAATCTTCGGCCAGATCAAGGATGCCTACGCCGCCGCCCATGCCGCCGGCACCACCTCCCGGGAGTTGAACAAGCTCTTCCAGGAATCCTTCCGCGTTGGCAAAGCGGTCCGTAACAACACCAGTATCCAGCGCGGCTCCACCTCGGTCGGCTCCGTGGCCGTCGAACTCGCTGAGAAAATCTTTGGTGACCTGCGGGACAGCCAGGTCATGCTCCTCGGGGCCGGCGACATGAGCCGGCGCTGCGCCCAAAGCCTGCAAAGCCGCGGCGCCAAAGGCATCATCGTCTCCAACCGCAGCCACGACCGCGCCGTCGAACTTGCCGCCGAAATGAACGGCACCGCCATCACCTTTGAGGAGTGGCCCGCCCAAACCGCCCACGTGGACGTCATCATCAGTTCCACCGCCGCCCCGCATACCGTGATCCATCCGGAGCAGGTCCTGCCTGCCCTGCGCCGCCGCCGCGGGCGCCCGCTTTTCATCATCGACATCGCCGTTCCCCGCGATGTCGATCCCCTCGTCCACGACATTGAAGGCGTTTATCTGTACGACATCGACGCCCTCGAAGCCCTTGCCAGCGAAACCCGCCAACGCCGCGAAAACGAAATCACCCGGTGCCTCGCCATCATTGAGGAAAACATCGGATCGTCTCCCCTCTTCCGGCCGCATCATCCCTACCCGCCCCGACGTGCCACTCTGGCCGATTTCACCTAGCACTTCCCGGAACGTTTCCTTTCACTCCAGTCCCCCTTCCATCCCTTCCCTGATGCTCTCCCTTACTTTAGGAACCCGCGGCAGCGAACTCGCCCTCGCCCAGACCGTGCTCACCACCGCCGCCCTGCAAGCCGCCTGGCCGGAACTCACCATTCACCGCGAAATCATCAAAACTTCCGGCGATCTCCGGCCCGACCTGCGTCTGGCTGATTTCTCCAAAGGCGACAGCCCGGTGGTCGACAAAGGTATCTTCACCAAGGAACTCGAAACCGCGCTCCGCGCCGGCACTGTCCATGCCGCCGTCCATAGCCTCAAGGACGTCCCCACCCTGCTCGATCCCGGCTTCAAAATCAGCGCGGTCCTGCCCCGGGCGCCCATCGAGGACGTGCTCATTTCCAAAACTCCCGGTGGCTTGGATGCCCTGCCCCCGGGCAGCACCGTCGCCACCAGCAGCGTGCGCCGTGTCCGGCTCCTGCAACACCTCCGGCCTGACCTCAAAACCATCGAAATCCGTGGCAACGTCCCCACGCGCCTCCGCAAAGCCGCCGAAGATCCGCAGATTGATGCCATCATCCTCGCCCGCGCCGGCCTGCTCCGCCTCGGCCTGTATCACAAAATCCTGACGGAATACGTCACCCCGCTGCACCTCAGCATTCTCGACCCGGAAAGCTTCCTGCCCGCCGCCAGCCAGGGTGCCGTCGCCCTCGAAACCTTTGAAGAAACCCCGAAACTCGCGGCCGCCCTAGCGGCCCTCAACCACGCTGAAACTTTCGCCCGCATCACCGCCGAGCGCCGTTTCCTCGAACTCCTCCAAGCCGGTTGCCAGACCCCGGTAGGCGTTCACACCTGGATCAACGGTTCTTCCCTGCACCTCAAAGCCCTCGTTTTCCCCGACCAAGGCGGCCCGCCGCTCGCGGCGGAAACCAGTGCGCCTCTCGACGTTCCCCTGACAGCGGCACAGGCCCTTTTCGAAAATCTGAAATCACTGCCGTAAGCGGGCCGGGATTTGCCCCCTGCTGCCGTGAAACGCCCAGCAAGCGGCTTCATGCTCGACGCCTGATTGACTTTCGACCCCGGGAACCCCGTTGAAGAGATGGTGGACAGGCTGGGACTCGAACCCAGGACCAGATGGTTAAAAGCCGCCTGCTCTACCAACTGAGCTACCTGTCCATTCGCTTCGCCGCCGGGTTTGGCTTTGCGCGAGTGGTTTCTCTACACGTGAAAACCTGCGCCGCAAGTGGTTTCGTGGATTCTGTGACGGTTTGGGATTTGCATGATCGGGCGGAAAAAGCACCGCGATACGGGCGTATTGCCAAGTGGGTCCGGTGCCGCTATGGTCACGGGGCATTCCATTCCTTACCTCTTCCCGCCATGTTCCGTCTGCCCGGTGCCCCTGCCAAAGATCTCTGCGATGCCCAACTTGGAGCCACCCGGCGCGATTTTCTCCGCGTGGGCGGCAGTGGCATGCTGGGGCTGACCTTGAATCAACTCTTCCGCGCCCAAGCCGCGGCGGAAGCCACCGGAGCCGGTGGTGGACCCGGCTGGGGGAAAGCCAAGAGCGTGATCCTGGTCTATCTCCAAGGCGGTCCGAGCCATTTGGACCTCTGGGATCCCAAGGAGAATGTGCCCACCAATGTGAAAAGTGACTTCAAGGCGATCCCCACCAAAATCCCCGGCGTCAACTTCACGGAACTGCTGCCGCGGCTCGCCACGGTGAATGACAAATTCACCCTGATCCGGTCGATGAGCTACACGCCGAACGGGCTCTTCAACCACACCGCCGCCATCTATCAGATGATGACCGGCTACACCACAGACAAGGTCAGCCCCTCCGGCCAGTTGGAGCCACCGAGCCCCAAGGACTTCCCCAACTTCGGCTCCAATATCATCCGCCTGAAACCCTCGGACGTGCCAATGCTACCCTTCGTCATGCTGCCCCGTCCGCTCCAAGAGAGCAATGTGGTGGGCAAATCCGGCACCGCCGGCTTCCTCGGCAAAGCCTTCGATCCCTACACCCTCTATCCGGACGGCGATGATCTGGACATGGACAAGATGAGCCGCATCCGGATCGATGACCTTCAGCTCCGCCCGGACGTCTTCACCGTGCGACTGCAACGCCGCGCCCGCCTCCGCGAAAGCCTGGAAAAACAGATGCCGGAACTGGAAAAAGCGGTGGCGTCCTATCAACTGGACGAATATTACGACCGCGCCCTGAATTTGATCGTAAGCGGCCGCGCCCGCGAGGCCTTTGCCATCGAACAGGAACCGGCCGCCTTGCGTGACAAGTATGGCCGCAACACCTTCGGGCAAAGCTGTCTGCTCGCCCGCCGCCTCGTCGAAGCCGGCACCAAAGTGGTGGAAGTGATCTGGCCCAAAGTGGCCAATTCCGACAACCATTCGTGGGATGTGCACAGCGGTCTCTTCAAACGCATGAAGGATCAG
>JAYUWQ010000585.1:0-1568 GCA_043753485.1 bacterium | reverse complement strand
GCGATGGAACTGAATACGTCAGGGCGTTTGAAAGCCGCACCGGAATTCAATCCCGGCCCCGCGATGCTGGTGATGATGCGGGAGCGGAATATCCCGGTGGTGCTGGGCAGCGACAGCCATGTGCCGCGCCGGGTGGCGTCCGATTTTGGCGATGCGCTGGATGCTCTCGAGGACGCGGGATATAGCAAAGTTTCCCATTTTCTCGCCCGCAAACGAGTGGACTTGACCATCGGGGACGTGCGGGCCAGCCTGAACCTGCAACCGCAGGGCGTGGCGGCCGCAGCGGATTAGGATTGGTTTGGGTGGTTGCGGTGCAAACGGGAACGCACGAAGTGTCAGGATGAAATGGTGGTTTTATGTGATGTTGGCAGTCGGCGGGCTGCGATGCGCGGGAGCGGCGGAGTGGCAGGAAACGGTGCTGGAGGTGCCGGAGCCGGCGCGCGAATTCCGGGCGGCTTGGGTGACTTCGGTTTATAACCTGGACTGGCCGAGCAGACCGGGTCTGTCAAAAGAGCAGCAAAAGGCGGAAATGCGGACGATGTTGGATGCCGCCGCGAAACTCGGGTTGAATGCGGTGCTGCTTCAAGTCCGTCCGGGCGGGGATGCGTGATATGTTTCGAAGCTGGAACCATGGTCCGCCGTGTTGACAGGGAGGTCCGGTGGCAATCCGGGCTATGATCCGTTAGCCTTCGCCGTGGAGGAGGCGCACCGTCGCGGGTTGGAGCTTCATGCCTGGTTTAATCCTTTCCGCGCCAAGGTCGGGAAAGCATCGCTCGATCCGCTTCACTGGGCAGTGCAGCATCCGCAGTGGATGCGGGGGGAAAATGCCCATGTCTTCATGGATCCCGGCCTACCAGCCGTGCAGGCGCATGTGCTGGCGGTGTTCAAGGATGTGGTGAGCCGCTACGACATTGATGGGATTCACATCGACGATTACTTTTATCCCTATCCGGTTTTCGGCCCCGGTGCGGTGCGGCAGGAAGTGCTGCTGGGGGACGAGGACCAGTGGGCCAAAGAGAGCATGGGCAAGGCTCTGACCCTGGCCGATTGGCGCCGGAATAACATAAACAGGTTTGTGAAGTCATTTTATGACTCGACGAAATCCGTCAGGCCATCGGTGCGCGTGGGGATCAGCCCCTTCGGCATCTGGCAGCCGGGAATTCCTGCCGGAATCGAGGCGCGGGTAAATGCCTATGATCATCTTTACGGAGACTCGCGGCGCTGGCTCCAGGAAGGCTGGTGCGACTACCTCGCTCCGCAATTATACTGGCCGATCCAACCCGCCAAACAGAGTTTCACGGCCCTCATGGAATGGTGGCAAGCCCAGTCCAAGGGCCGCCCGGTCTGGCCGGGAATGGCGGTGGACCGCGTCGCGGGCAGCAAGCAACCCTTGCTGAAACTCACGGAATTGAATGACCAAATGGAGGTGATGCGGCGGGTGGCCCCAGTGCCGGGATCGGTGATGTGGCGGATGAAATCGCTGACGTCCGATGGGCGCGGGGTGGCAACTCTACTGAAGGAGAAAAGTTATACGGCCCGCGCGCTGGCCCCGCCAGCTCCATGGTTGG
>JAYUWQ010000584.1:0-1568 GCA_043753485.1 bacterium | reverse complement strand
GAGGAAGGGACATGCCGCGGCCGGTGGCTTTCATGAGGGCTTCCTTGGCGGTCCAGAGGTGGAAGAAGCGGTCGACCGGGCCTGTGGCGATCCAGTCGCGTTCCGCGGGCAGGAAAAATTCCGACGCGATCTCCAAGGCGGGAAAGGTGGGATCGATGGTTTCCAGATCCACCCCGAGGCGGCCGTCCTGACAGATGCCGAGAGCGATCCAGCCACCGGTGTGGGACAGGTTGAAGTCCAGCGCTGCTCCCGGCACGTATAGCCGCCCGCCGGGTTCGGCGGCGATTTCCACCGCTTCCGGATTCAGGCCCAGCACGGACCCCAGCTGCTGTCTGACCCACGCCCGGCCATTGATCCAGCGGTGGCGGTCATGCTCGAAATGGAAGCGGGCGGCGCGGACCAGTTCGTGGGGGCTGAGGCGGGTGAGGGTGCCGGGCGTGGGGGTGCCGGAGGTGTTATGGAATTGAATGAGCGGAGCGGAATCCATAGGACAGGGGAAGGGGAGAACAGGCGTCCCGCCTGTATCGCCCGGCGTCCCGCCGGGTGCGAGGGAATTGGTCTTCCCGGTTTTTGGATGAGACGTGTTTTTGGTGGGGATGGTTGGTGGGGATGGATGGTGGGTTCGGGGAAGGGCTGAGGCTCTGGCACCGGGTGGGACACCCGGCGGGACAGGCGGGACGTCTGTTCTCCCCGTTGGCAGGGAATGCTACGCATTCAGGGCCTTGCGCAGTTGGGTGGCGAGGACGCCGGCATTCTCCGGATCAAAGAGCTCAAGGTGATTGCCTTGGACATCGCGGATTTGCAGCGACGCGACCGCCGTGCCCCATCCATAGTCCGGCAGCCGTTCATACTTGTCATTCTCGGCGGTCGAGCGCAGCAGCACCATGGAACCGGGATACGGCCGGACTTTATACTCCTGGATGGCATCAATGTGGGTCAGACGGACCTGGATGATCCGCAAATGACCGGACGCGGCCGTGCCGGAATCCAACAGGGTGCGGGCTTCGGCGGCCTCGGCGTCGCGGTTCAGCTTGTCTTTGAGGCCGGTGCCGATCCGCCCGCTCAGACCTTTGACCTTTCCGCTGAAATCCTGTCCTCCCTGACGCCAGCCGGCCGCGAGTCGTTCGGTCAGGGTCAGCATGCGCACGCCCACGCCGGGATTCTCGGTATCGAAGAGGATCAGATGTTCCGTGCTCTGGCCGGTGGCCCGGAGTTGCTGCGCCATTTCATAGGCCACCAGCCCGCCGAAGGAGTATCCGCCAATACGATAGGGTCCCTCGGCCTGGACGGTCTGCATCAAGGTGATGAAGTGGTGGGCGGTGGCTTCCACGTTCTTCCGCGCCAGGAGCCAGTCGTCATCGGTGAGGGCGGGGGATTCGAGAATGTAGACCGGGGTTTCCGGCCCCAATCCTGGCAGCAGGGCGCGGTAAAACAGGGCGCCGCCATCGCCGCCATGGAGGAGGAAGAGCGGGGTCGCATCCCGGCCCCGCTGCAGGCAGGCGAGGGCATCTCCGGCGGGACGCAGCAGGGGATTGGCGCTGGCGTGGTCGATGGCCTCGGACAAGCGG
>JAYUWQ010000583.1:0-3806 GCA_043753485.1 bacterium | reverse complement strand
CGCGCAATTTTTCAGCGGCCTCCTGGATGGTGGCCCCGGGCTGGATGACTTCGACGTCCTGGGTCATGATTTCGTTGATTTTCATAACAATAATAGTTGATGGGTTCGGTCGGGGCAGCGGTTTGGGGGAGAATGATCAATAGCGGCGGTAGTAGCGCTGGTTCCGCTGGTCCTGGGAACCACCTACCACATTTCCTCCCAGTGCGCCCAGGGCTCCGCCGATGGCTGCGCCTTCCAATCCCCGGCCACTCTGATGACCAATGATGCCGCCGGCGGCGGCTCCGCCCAGTCCGCCTAGCACAGTGCCGGTCCGGGCGTTGGGGCCGGAGGTGCAGGAGGTGAGGGACAAGGCCGTGACAATGAACGGAGTGAGGAGGAGGTTTTTCATAAGGAGTGGGGGGGTAGGACGATTTCTGAAATCAGGAGCGGAACCCCATGGCTGGAGTCCGCTCCTCCACCGGCAGCCGGGGGGGATGGCTGGCGGGAGAGTTTTGATTTCAGGACTGGCTTGTGCAGGGAATGCGCCAGCCATTTCATCGGGGAAGTTACCCGGATTGACCGTGCACTTTGCCACGGTGGGCAGCAGGTTTGAGGCAGTTTGCCAAAGCCGGGGGGAGCCTGGGGCCGGTAAAGCCAAAGGATGGGCGGCCCTTTGGGAAAGATGAGGACCGTCCGTCTCAGCAGCACCCCGGCACTGGTTGCGGGGCCTCTCTTTTCACCGCCCGCGGGCAAGGATCGATCCCATCCACAAAAACAATCTCACAATCAAAGCGACGGGTGATCTCCTTGCCATGGGCGAAATAGGAAGGCATCGGGCCCGTGTGGGAAAACAGATCTTCGCGACCTTCCGCTTTCAGGTGGTCGGCCGCCAGTTGGACGTAGTGGAGGGGATCGAAGCGGGCACAGGGAGCGTCGCCGGCCTCCGGATAAAGCTGCGAGGAAGCCTGGTCAGGGTCATCCGGGGAGGAACTGGAATACGCCCTCACGTCCTGAAGGATCGGATTGTCATCGGCCGAAAGCTCGTGGACTGAGAGCAGGAAGGATTTGATATCCTGCCGGATGCCATTCAAACGGGACTGGAGCATTTGCATGGGCCATGGGTAAGCGGGGAATCCGGAATAAAAAGTAGCAAATGCCCCCATGGGTTCCCCAGTCTCCGGCGGAGCCGTATTGGAAAAAACCCGCAGGGCGGAGTGAACCGGCCCCGGACATCCGGCAGGGGGAAATGCCAGGTTCATGCCGCGGCCAGGGGCGGCGGGCTACCAGGGCCATCCGGGTTGCTGAGGGTCAGCGGGGCATGCAATGGCACGGGGGCCCGCTCGAAGTCCTCTGCTTCGAGCAGGGGCTGAGCCCGGAACCCGAAGAGCCGCGAAAACAGGGAGTCGGGAAAGACTTCGAGCCGGGTGTTGTAGGCGGTGGTGATGTCGTTGAAATAATCGCGGGCAAGGGCGATTCGCTGCTCGGTCTCCGAGAGGCTTTGCTGAAGCCGCAGGAAGGCATCGCTGGTTTTCAGGACGGGATACCGCTCCACCAGCACCGCCAACTGGCCGGCCGTGCCATGCAGGGCCGGACCGGGCTGCCCGGGCGGGGTGGCTTCCTGCTGCCCGCGCAGGGCAGTCACGGCTTCGGTGACTTCCTTTTCATGCACCCGCAGGCCATCGACCGCAGCGACGAGGGGCGGAATCAGATCATGCCGGCGCTTCAGCTGGACCTCGATGAGCGACCAGCCCTGGCGCACGCGGTTCCTCACATCGACAAGGCTATTGAATAACATCCACACCCACGTGGCAGCCCAGAAGGTCAGATACAGCCCGGCGGCAACCGCGGCCAGCCACGGCGGCGGGGCGATGCCGGTGAGGACCCCAATGCCATAACCACAAGTCGCCGCCAGCACCAGGCCGAGCAGGCCCAGCCCATCCCGCGAACGCCCATAACGCCGCAGCACCTGGGCCTCCGCCTCGGTGGTGACCAAATACAACGGCGCCCCGGGAGCGGCGGCCACCTCGGCCGCCACCACATCTTCCCGTTCCCTGGACTGCCCCACGATAAAAACCTCCGCATGATTCGGGATGCCTTCTTCAACAAACTGCCGCACCCCGGTGGAATTCATAATACTGCCCGCCGGCCCTTTGCCATAATAGAGAGGGTCTATCGCAGTCACCCTCTCTGACATCAGCTGAAAGGGCCGCACGTCCGCGCCGTCCGGATGGACCAGCACGGCGCCGGTTTCGTCCTGCAGGTAAAACGGGCGCGACTCCCCACCGCTGGCGAGGGTGGTCCAGCCGCTCTCCACCCGCTGCCGGGTCTGGGTGCGGCCCTGTTGATCGCGGTAAGTCTCGGTGACGACCCGCCGCCATTCCTCACTGACGGACCAGCGGTAGAGGATACACTCCTGTCCGGTGAGGTAAGAGATGAAGGGGTCTCCCTCAGCGGTGCCTTTCAACTCGACGAGGCCCATGAACACGCCCTGGGTGCGTGAGGTCGGCAGGGCCTCGATCAAGCGGTAGTGCCGGTTCGCGGCATGGCTGCGCCACAGGCACGGGAGTGCCAGCACGCCGGCCAGAGCGGTCAGAAAGGTAGCCAGGGAGGGGTCCATCGCAGGTTCCACGGATGGCGTTCATAAGGGAAAAAAGGACGGATGACAAATGGCCAATGCCGGAACGCCTGCCGCCCGTCCATATGGCCGCACAGGGACCGGGAGAGGAGACTTTCCCCTGGCACGAGGGGGAGCCGCAGCGTAACGCCGCGTCATGGCCCGGAATATCATTTACTTTGACCTCGAAACCCAACGCTCTGCCGGCGATGTCGGCGGCTGGGATAAAAAAGACCGCATGGGAATGTCGGTGGGCGTGACCTACAGCACGGCCTCGGGGGCCTACCGCATCTACGGGGAAGAGGAAGTGAGCGCCTTGATTGATGAACTCTCCACCGCCGACCTCGTGATCGGATTCAATCACGTGGGCTTCGACTACGCGGTGCTGCAGGCCTACAGCATGTGGAATATCGAGGAGCAGACCAAAAGCCTGGACCTTTTGTTGGATCTCGAAGTGAAGCTGGGACACCGCATCAAGCTGGATGACATCGCCACCGCCTCCCTGGGCACCGGCAAGACAGCAGACGGACTGGACGCGATCCGCTGGTGGCGCGAAGGCAAGGTCCTGCTGATCGCGGAATACTGCTGCTTCGATGTCAAGGTGACCAAGCTGGTGCACGAATACGGCGCGCAGCACGGCCACGTGAAATACAAGGACCGGTTTGGCCAGGAGCGCAGCGTGGACGTGGCGTGGAGTCTGGAGTGAGGCCGAGGGAGGTGAAAACGGGATCTTACAAAAGATCATCCGACATGACGGTTCAGCCCGCGCCGTAGGTGCGCAATCTTTATAGCATTCGCCGCCCGGGAATTTTGAGCTCCGTAGGAGCGTGATCTTCCGGGAAGATGCCGCCGCCTACGGGGCTGGGTTACCTATTTGGGCAACGGATGCTATAAAGATTCCGCCCCCAACGGGGCGGATCAGCCACCGTTCCAGCCTCCGGCCGGCTGGGTCACCCCTCATCCCGATTTCAGCTCTCCCCAGCCCTTACAACACCCGCCGCAGCAGGCTGTCGTGGCGTTCGCGTTCGTCAGGATCGGGATGGTCCAGGGTGTAGTGCAGGCCGCGGCTTTCATGGCGCTGGCTGGCGCTGTCCACGATGAGGGCGGCGACCTGGGCGAGGTTGCGGAGTTCGAGCAGTTCGCTGGTGATCTTGAAGTTCCAATAAAAGTCCTGCACCTCGCGCTGGAGATTGCGCAGGCGGGTGGCGGCGCG
>JAYUWQ010000582.1:0-10100 GCA_043753485.1 bacterium | reverse complement strand
GGGCCGCCTCTGCGGCTGCTTTTTTGGCCAGATCAGCACGTTCTTTGACGAAAGTGTCTTTGGGGAAGGCCTTGGCGGCATCCTCGAAATTCCTCTGGGCGGACAGGTAGCTCTTTTCAGAGTAGTTCTTCAGCCCCGTCTGGAACGCGGTCGCCGCCACCTTCATGCCTGCGAGATCCAACTTGTTGATGCGGGCGCCCTCTTTGACAAAAGCGGCTTTGGCATCGGTGAGGGACTTGAGATCATACTCGTTGAAGGCAGGGATCCCCAGCTTCACTTTTTTGTCTTCCTCAAGACGCAGTTTCAGGTCTGCTTCCTCTTTTTTGATCCCTTCATCAAAAAGCTTCTTCTCATCGGCCGACAAAGTCTTGGCACTGTCCATCCGGATTTTCAGTTTCACGGGGTGTTCCGCCACCAGCCGGTCGAGCGTGCGCTCAAATTCAGGAAGGGCCGCCTTGAAGAGTTCAAAACCCTTCACGGTTTCCACCGAGGCAGGTTTGGAAACCTCCAACTCCGCGAGGAGGCGGTAGGCGGCGTCGGGTTTGCCGGCCTGCAGCAGCTTCTCCATCTCCACACGGCGCAACCGGGCTTCAAAATTGTAGGCATTCCAATCCAGTTCAGCCGGGCTGATCCATACGCCTTCCAGCTTCTTGGCACCCGACTTCGCCTGGGCCATCTCCTCCTTGTAGGTCTTGATGATCGCTTCGACGGCGCCCTTGTGGGGGCTGGACGGGTATTTTTTCAGGAACGGCTCCAGCTTTTCCGTGAGAATACTCTGATACTCGGCATCAGACATCATGTCCTTGCTTGGGATCAACTTGGCGAGAGCCGCCGACTCAATCTGGTCGGGAGTGGCTTTGACCAATTCCGCTATGTCCTTGCGCGCTACTTTTTTGGTTTCCTTGATCCGGCCCACCTGAATCTCGATTGCCACTTCCGTCGCACTCTCGCTCAGAATCTTGCCGTCATATTTCTCGCCGGACTTCAATTTGATAATGTCACCAGCCATGGACAAACCGGCACTGGCCAGCACGGCCAGGAGGACAGATGGGGAAAAACGCAGAGCTACAGGGATCATATAAGTGGGGGAATCAAAAGTGGAGCGGAAAGAAAGCAGAATTCAGAGAAAACCGCTTCGGTCCAGCGAAGGCCATGTTGGACCGGAACGGCGGGGGCACTCAAGGGAAATCTACGGGAGAAGTAGGGTTTTCACTGAGGCCCCCCACAGGGTCAGCCAAGTGGGTTGGAGGTGTCAGCCTTGGTGTAACAGACGCTGGCGCAGGGCAGATCCCAAAGCCGCTTCAGTTCAGGATCGAGCTTGGTGAGGCTGAGAGAAAATCCAGCCATTTCCTGACAGGTAACCAGAGGCCCGATGATGGTGTCATGGACTTTGAGCCCTTTGTCGCGCAACAGCGCCTTGACCTTCCGGTTGATAATCAGGAGCTCCATCATGGTGGTCGAACCCAGACTATTCACGAAAAGCACCACTTCGTCACCGGCGTTGAAGGCGAGGTCGTCCTTGAAGATGAGGTCGAGGAGCATGGGGGTCAGTTCATCGGCGGTGCCGAGCGGGATCAATCCCACGCCTTTTTCGCCGTGAATGCCCATTCCGAGACCAATCTCGTCATCGCCAATCTCAAAGGTGGGCATGCCGGTGGCGGGAATCGAACCGGGAGCCATGGACACGCCCACGGAACGGGTGTTGTCGCGGGCCTTGATGGCGAGGCGTTCCAGTTCATTCAGGGAATCGACCGTGGCCGCAGCGGCTCCGGCGAGCTTCACGATGGGCACCAGACCGGCGATGCCGCGGCGGTCCTGTTTGCGTTCCGGCGGGGCGCTGCAGACGTCGTCGTAAATCAGGACGGTGCGGACCTCGATGCCTTCCTCAGCGGCAAGTTCGGCGCCGATGTCGAAATTCATGACATCCCCGGCATAGTTGCCGTAAAGATAGAGCACCCCTTTGCCACGGTTCACCGCCTGGGTGCCGTCGAGGACAATGTCTGGAGGAGGCGCTGCAAAAATATCGCCGCAGGCGGCTCCGTCCGCGAGATTGTGCCCGACCAGGCCGTGGTAGATGGGTTCATGTCCGGAACCGCCGCCGACCAGCAGCGCGGGTTTGTTATCCCGGATGTTGGTCATGACGATGCAGCCGCGTCCGACTTTTTTAGCTTCGCCATCGTAGGCTTCCACCAGGCCTTCGAGGAGTTCGGCGGCGCAGGCATTCGGGTCGTTGATGATTTTTTTGATCTTGGGCATGGGAACAGGGAATGAAAATCTCAGGGAAAAGGAAACGGCGCGCTATTAACTGGAATTGCGGCCGCTGGCAAAGGAATTCGCCTGCGTTTGCAGGCCCTCCGGCACTCAGAAGCCGGACCAGAAATGGCCTCAGGGACGCGTGGAGAATTTATAGATGGTGGTGGTGCGGTAGGTTTCTCCCGGGCGCAGCACGGTGGAGGGGAAGTCCGGATGATTCGGGCTGTCCGGATAATGCTGGGTTTCGAGGCAGAAGGCGCTGCGGCGGACATAGGACTTGCCCCCCTTGCCCGCGATGGCCGGGCCTTTGCCATTCATCGTGTAAAGCTGGATGCCAGGCTCGGTGGTGAGGCACTCCATGACCCGCCCACTGACGGGACTGGTGACGCGGGCAGCGAGGCGCAGGGTGCCCGGTTTGCCGTCCACCACGAAGTTGTGGTCATAGCCATTGCCATACTCGATCGCCAAAACCTCAGTCTGATCAATCCGGGCCCCGATGGGCTGGGCTTTGGTGAAATCCAGAGGAGTTCCCGCCACCGGAGCAATAATGCCGGTGGGGATCAAATCCTTGTCCGTATCCGTATAATGCGAGGCCTTCAATTCCAGGACATGATCGGTGATCGGGCCGCTGCCGGCGCCGGCCAAATTGAAATAACTGTGGTTGGTCAGGTTCACCACGGTTGGCTTGTCGGTGGTGGCCAGATAGTCAATTTTGAGTTCATTCTGTGCCGTCAGGGTGTAGGTCACAGTCGTGTCCAACGCGCCTGGGAAGCCTTCCTCGCCATCCTTGCTGAGATATTTCAGCACCAGGCTCACCGCACCGTCCTTGGCCGCCGCGGTGGTCACTTTCCACAGTTTCTTATCAAATCCATCTTTCCCGCCGTGCAGGCTGTGCCCCCCATGGGCGGCCGTGACCTGAACAGGTTCCCCGTCCAGCTTGAACTGCCCCTTCGCAATCCGGTTCCCATAACGGCCGACAATGGCCCCGAAGTAGGGATGCCCGGCTTCATATTCCGCAAGTGTATCAAAACCCAGCACCACATCGTCCAGCTTGCCGGAGGCATCCGGCGTCTTCAGGCTGACTACGATGCCGCCCCAGGTCATGATGCGGGCTTCCATTCCGGAGGCATTGGTCAGCGTGTAGAGATCGACGGCGGCTCCCGAGGCGAGCTTGCCGAACGGCGCTTGTTTGATGGTGGCTTCCATGGCGTGTGCCGTGCTCAACAGGAACCCGGGCATCAGCGCAAGCAGGAGTGGTAAAAATCTATTCATGGGGGAAGGAAGGGACCTTGGTGGCCCGGGCCATTAAAACCAAACTCTGCCCCCGTCACGCAAGACAAATTCCTTGCCGGCGCCCCGCCCTCTTCAACGCCGCACCAGCACCGCCATCACCACCGCTCCCAGAATCAGCAGGGACCCGGTCAACCGCAGCCCCATGGCCCCATTGGCAGAATCCCGCTCTCCATTCCCAAACCACCGCCGCCCCACAAACCAGACCAGCGCGATCGACCACAGCCCCCGCGTCCCATAAAGGATATTGACTCCGGTCGGATCATTGGACCCCGCGATGCAGAGCCCCATGACCACGGTCTGGGCGTTCATCAACACCGCCCCCAGCCCCAGATGGCGCCGGGCCGGCCCGGGCACCCGGAAGGCGGTGGGCGCCTGCCAGCGGACCGTCGCCAGCGAAAGTAGCCCGATCAGGCCAAAGGTGGTCGCCAGAAAAGCCGGCCGTCCATACCCCGGGCCCCAGTGGCCGATCAGCACATCCGCCCCCGCAAAGCTGACCGAGCTCAGCAGGCAAAGCCCCACCGCCGCCGCATTCCCCTGCCCTCTTTTCAAGTCCCGCCACCCCAGCACCAGAATGCCCACCGTGGTCAGCAAAGCCGCGGCCCACATGCCCGGCGGAAGCCGGGTGCCCGCCAGGAAAACCGCCAGCAGGGCGGTAAAGACCACCTTGGTCCCCATCAGGGGCGTCACCAGCGACACGTCCCCCGCCCGGATCGCGGCAAAGGTGGTCAGGGTTCCTGAATAGATGATCACCGCCGTAACCGCCGGCTTCCAGCACTCTGCCAGAGGCGGCCACTCCTTGACCCACCACAACAGGGGAGTAAACGCCAGCAGGCTGCCAAAGTTCATCCAATAAAACGCGTCCATCATCCCTGCCCCCTGCGCATAGGCCTGTTTGAAAAACAATGAGGCCACGGCATACACCCCCGCCGCCAGCAGCGGCACCAATAAATACCAGGGAAACTCCATCAGCCCTCTCCCCTCCAACCGCCCCCGCCCCCACGCAAGCCCGCAACATCCCGCCCCCGGCTTCCCTTGCCATCGCCCCCAACCCGTGGAACTACCCTGACCCATGCCTCAGGAAGAACCCATCAATGTCCGCTACGTCGCCGGACTCGCCCGCCTCACCCTCACCCCGGAAGAGGAGGCCACCTACGCCACCCAGCTCGATTCCATCCTCCATTACGTCGCCCAGCTCGACAACGTGGACGTGAGCCAGGTCCCCGAGCACACCCTGGAGGAAGGCGGCTGCGACTTCACCCGTCCTGACATCGCCCTCGCCCCGCAATCCCTCGAATCCGCCCTGCTCAACGCCCCCCGCCGCTCCGGCGACCAGTTCCTCGTCCCCAAGGTCGTCGAATAACCGTTCCCGGCTCCGGCGCGCCTTCCCGTCCGCGCGTTCCAGCTTTCTTCCTCCATCATTTTTCCCTCCCCATGCTGCACACCCAGCCCATCGCCACCCTCCGGCAACTGCTCACCTCCCGCGAGATCTCCCCGGCCGACCTCCTGCGCAGTGTGGAATCGAGCATTACTGAGACCGACTCCGCCATCGGGGCCTACCTCCAGCGCGATTTCCCCACCGCCCTCGCCGAGGCCGAAAAAGCGGACCTCACCCAGCCCCTCGGCGGGATCCCCATCGGCATCAAGGACATCATCAACGTCAACGGCCAGCCCCTCACCTGCGGCTCCAAAATCCTGGCAGGAAAATTCAACAGCCCCTACGACGCCACCGTCATCACCCGGCTCCGCGCCGCTGGAGCCATCCCGTTTGGCAAACTCAATATGGATGAGTTTGCCATGGGCTCCTCCACCGAAAACAGCGCCCTCCAGGTGACCCGCAATCCCCGCGACCTCACCCGCGTCCCGGGCGGCTCCAGCGGTGGGTCTGCCGCCGCCGTCGCCGCCGGCACTGCCGTCGCCACCCTCGGCACCGATACCGGCGGCTCCATCCGCCAGCCCGCCTCCTTCTGCGGCATTGTCGGCCTCAAGCCCTCCTATGGCCGCGTCTCCCGTTATGGCTGCACCGCCTACGCCTCCTCGCTAGATCAGATCGGCCCCATGACCCGCAGCGTTGCCGATGCTGCCCTGCTCCTGCAAGCCATCGCCGGCCCCGACCCCGCCGACTCCACCTGCCGCCGCGACCCGGTGCCGGACTTCTCCGCCGCCCTCACCGGCGATATCAAAGGCCTCCGCATCGGCCTTCCTGACGAATACTTCGGCGAAGGCATCGATCCCGAAGTCCGCGCCGCCGTGGACCGCGCCATCCAGCTCCTCGAAGGCGCCGGCGCCGAACTCCACCGCGTCTCCCTCCCTCACACCAGCAGCGCCATCGCCACCTATTACATCATCGCCACCGCCGAGGCCTCCGCCAACCTCGCCCGCTTTGACGGCATCCGTTATGGCCACCGCTGCGAAAACCCCGAAAACCTGCTCGACCTCTACAACCGCTCCCGCGCCGAAGGTTTCGGCCCCGAGGTCAAACGCCGCATCATCCTCGGCACCTACGTCCTCTCCAGCGGCTACTACGACGCCTACTACCGCAAGGCCCAGAAGGTCCGCCACCTCATCCGTCAGGACTTCGCCCGCGCCTTTGAAAAAGTGGACGTCCTGCTCGGCCCCACCTGCCCCACCCCCGCCTTCAAATTCGGCGCCCACACCAGCGATCCCCTCCAGATGTATCTCGCTGACATCTACACCATCGCCGCCAACCTCGCGGGCCTCTGCGGCCTCAGCCTCCCCTGCGGCCAGACCGTTCCCACCGCCGGCACCCCCGCCCTGCCCATCGGCCTGCAACTCCTCGCCCCCGCCCTCGGCGAAGCCACCCTCCTCCACGCCGCCCACGCCACCGAGCAGGCTCTCCGTTAGCGGAATCCCACCTATTTCGAACCGCAAAAGCAATCGCATCAAATCCAAAGGAGCAGGTGCCGTGCGTTCGGACAGCCGGTTACTTCCGTAATTTCAAATCTGACATCAGTTTTTGCGTCTGTGCCATCAGGTCCGGCAGTTCTTCCTTGGAAACTTTGGCTGATTGCCGAAATCCATCCTCCAAACTCATCAAAAGTTGCTTCTGCTCCTCAATAGTGGTGGCCGGAAGTTCAGCCACCATTTTGAGCGCCTTGTCCGGATCAGCCATGGTCGTCCTGAAAACGGCAGCGCCCAGGGCGTTAGTTCTCTTATCCCCCCGTGGTAAAGTCTGTCCCCAGGTGAAACAAGCGGCTTCATCAAACTGAGCATATTTTACGATAGGGTGTAATACCGCGCTCCCCACGCCCGGCGTGGATTCAATTAAATTTGCAACATTCTCGATGACGTCCAAGCCTCCCCGGCAACTCATCTCAGACATCATAAAAATCCGCCCCATCAATTCAACATCGTTCTCGGAACTTGCCTTCGTGCGGTTAAGGAGAGCTTTTTTGAGCGTGCCCTCAAATCCATCAACCTTTACCATTCCTTCCGTCCGCCAAAAAGAAATCCGCTCCAACATTTTGGAATCGTTCCGAAGAATTTCTTTCAGAATTGGTGATTCCTCATCCCTGATCCCCGACACCAAGCCCTGCATCTGGCTCTTATCCAGCAAGCTCGGGGGAGTCTTCATTCCTTTCCTGATAAACGACCATACAACATCAGGAGATTTCGATGCCCAATTTGAGAAGAAGCGGCTCAAAGTCTCACGGCGATGCCTAGTCAAACTCCGGTCTTTTAACAACAGCCCTGCCACAGCCTCACTCCCCCTCGCCCCCATGGTCTCCACCAGGATATCAAAATCCTCCGCTGCCAGTTTCCCCGACCGGAGCAATTCACCCATTTCGGCGTAAAACTTCGGCAGCTCATCTTCCGGGCAAGCCGCCAAAGTTGCCAGCAAGCCCACCAACCGCTCGCCCCGGTTCATGACTCCGGTCCAATCGGTCAGACGCTTGACCGCGACAATGGGGGCATCTCTTTTCTTCTCCGGCAATGCTTTCCCCACGGGGGCTCTTTTATCCATGATCTCTTTGGCAGAATTCGGCACTGCCCGGATTACAATTTTCTCGCGGGGAGCAGCAACCGTTCCTCGACCGACAACGAAGCCCAATGCCAAACAACCAACCATGAGCAAAGCCTGAATGAAGTTCATTGCCCTGACCTATCAAAATTTCGGAACCCCGCCAATCAAAATCGGCTATTTTTCCATGCTCCCAGGAGAATGCAGCGGTTAAACAGCCTGGAGGGCTGCATAAATCTAGCTTGCAACGTCCGGATGTCGGAGACCGTGACGGACACTTCAGCCTATCTGGAGGCCATACCGCGATCACTTCAAGGAGCCTTCACACAACGGAAGCCTACATGGTTGCTGGCGGTATTGGCTTCACCTTTGCCTCGGGTGCCGACCATGTAGCGGGTGCAGTATTGGTCCGTGCAGAGGAATGACCCGCCCCGGTGGACGCGCTTCTTTTCCGTCGGTTCGGCGGGATCATACGGGGAGGAAGGTCCGGCCGGATTTTTCGCCACGCCGCCCGCCAGCTTGAGCCGCGCATAGGCGTCCGGGCGATACCAGTCACTCACCCACTCCCACGCATTGCCGGATTCATCGTGGAGGCCGTAGCCGTTGGGAGGGAAATGCGCGACGGGAGCCAGACCCGGGAATCCGTCCTTGCCCTCATCCTTGACGGGGAACCGACCCTGCCAGGTATTGGCCATGAACTTGCCCCCGGGATTGAGTTCATTTCCCCAGGCATACACGCTACCGGAAAGGCCGCCGCGGGCCGCGAATTCCCACTCGGCCTCGGTGGGCAGGCGCTTTCCGGCCCACTTGGCGTAGGCCACGGCATCCGGATAGGCGACCTGGACGACGGGGTAGTTGTCCTTGCCTTTGATATCGCTCTGGGGCCCTTCCGGATGGCGCCAGTCGGCCCCTTTTTCATAACGCCACCACTGGAAATAATCCTCCAAGGAGATGGGATTGGGAGAGGGGGTAAAAACGGTGGAACCGGCGACGAGATTCTCCGGAGGGGCGGTCGGGAACTCCTCCTTGGTCGGCGCGATCTCCGCGATGGTCTTGTAACCGGTCGCCGCCACAAACGCCGCAAACTGGGCGTTGGTCACTTCGGTTTTATCCATCCAGAAGCCGTCCAGCGCCACGCGGATGACGGGCCGGGCATCGGCCATGGGGTTCCTGCCGCCGCAGCTGAGGCTGGTGGGATCCTCACTGCCCATGGAAAATTCCCCGCCGGGAATCCAAGCCATGCCCTCGGGAGCGGGACCGGGAGCGGGCGTTTTGTTTTCCACCGTAGGCAGAAAGGCTGTTTTTAAAGCCTGAGCGCTGACGGCCCCGGGAACCGACAGGAGAGAGAGGCACAACGGCAGGGCGGATCGTAAATTCATTAGCGTGGAAGTTGGAACAATACCATAGACGGAGGACAGGACGAGCTCAAGTGGTCTTGGAATGGCGGTGACCATACCGGCAGGGCTTACGCACCAAAATTACAATGAATGTCTGCGGGGGATTCGAACTGGATCAGGGCGTTGCACAATCGGAGAAATAAATTCGTGACAGCCAGATCCCAGAAAAAGCGGATGAAACCATGATTACTTCTTCGTTTCATGCGTAGGTCCTGCCAATTGCCACAAAAAAGCCGGGCAAAGGAAGATCCCTTGCCCGGCAGATTCCGCAGGGGTGCCAAGCCTTATGCAGCCTTGATTTCCCGTCGGCGAAGCAACGCGAGTCCTCCCAAACCGATGCCGAACATCGCCAGGGTCTGGCCGCCTTCGGGGACAGAAGAGGGGGGGGGCACATCAGCCGGTGCACCGGCACCAAAAATGGTGCGGGTGGTGTAAGTGGTGGATGCGCCGGAGCCCAGAGTGAAAGCATTATTCAGGGCGAGCGTCACATCGTAACCAGCTCCGGCATTGATGAATCCATCCGCATTGCCGTCACCCGTTACGGTGTCATCCAGTGCGGAGCCAGCGACTATCCTACTGCGAAGACCGGAAAATCCGTCAATTTCAAACCGTCCGGAAGCTGGAATGGTTCCGCCTTCGCCGGTGATGCCCACAAACGTTGTGGCACTGGCAGCCCCTGTGGCGGAGTCCGTTTCAAAAAGAATTTCCGTGGAGCCGGCAAACAGACGGCCGCCCCCATCGGTGATACTGCCGTCAAATTGCAAATCACCATCCAGATAGCGCAATAGCTCGAAGCTGGAAGTCGTGGTCCCCAGATTGGTGATCCCGTAGCTCTGAGTCAGCACGGAACCAGTTTGCACGAGGCCGGTGAAGACCGGGGTCAGGGTCTGAGTCAGATCGAAGGACAATCCTCCAAAGACGAAGCTGCTAGCGCCACTGACAGGGGTTCCCGTTACCGTTGGATTGGTCAGCCCGCCGCTCCCACCAATGTCCCCGGAAGTGAGAAAGCGTCTGGACCCCGAGGCCCCAAAACGAATGGCAACGCCGGATTCAAAGCTGGTGCCCGCAGGGGCCCCCGCTCCGACCGGATCATAGTTGGCGTTGGTTGCATTGGTGCCAACGGAGCTGCCAAAAGCGCCAAAGCCATCGACTCCAACGCTGACGGTCCCATCTCCAGT
>JAYUWQ010000581.1:0-10113 GCA_043753485.1 bacterium | reverse complement strand
ACGCGATCAGGAGTCCGAGCGGATTACACAGGGACCTGGATGGAACCTACACGACCACAAAAGTGGATGATCGCCTGGCAGGAATGAGCACCAAGGAGTTGCTGCAACTGTTGGAGGAGATGGATCAGTCCCCCGGCGGGGCCGGCATCAAAAGCCGGGCCAGATCACATCTCATTGAAAGGTTTTTGGTCAAGAAGGATCCGGAGGAGGCCCTCGTGCAGGCCATCCGCTATCGGATGTCGGATACAACCTTTATGAACATCGCCCGTCGTTGGGCCGGATCCGAAACCGGGGGATCGCTCGAAACCGCTTTTGCTATGTTGAGCCATTCTTCGGTATTGCCGGCGGTCAAATTCGGGGCGGATCCGGCGAAGGCCCTCCGCCAGGGGATTGCGGCGGGTTTGGCGGCCCGCAATGATCTGCCAGAAGCCATCCGGCTGTGCCGCGAGGCGGCCGGTACGCCTGCCGCCGCGGATTACCTGCTGGGAATGACGGAATTTCTTTGTCGCCCGTCAGAACGGGATACGGCATTCGATTTGCTCACCGGAGTGCCTGATGCGGTCGGACGCACCAGATTGCTCAAAAGTCTGGCGGTGGAGATCGGTCGATATGAGGAAGATGCCTCAGTGCGTGCCTTTTTCAGTGATGCCCGGTTTCCGGAGCCGGTGAGAAGAGAAGTCATCCTGGAAGCTGCCGCGAGCACCTATTCCGCGGAAATAGGAGGCAACGTATCCAAAGCCCTGAATCTTATTAATAACGGAAGTGCTGGCGGGGATCACCTTGACATACTGACCAGTTGGCTGCGCCAAAACGAAGCGCCCGCTTCCGAAACGGGAAGAATGGTGCCCTTGGAATCCGAGGACGTGGTGGATGCCATTACCGAGAAATCGCTGAGGCTGGCCGCAACGCAGGACCCCGCGTTAGCAGGGAAGTGGCTTTACGGCATCCGTAATCCGCAACGCCGTGACGCTATCGCCCGCGAACTCAACCTTTCCGTGCCATGAAAAGGTTCCTGCCTATTTTGCTGGTGGTCCTGGCTCTCGCGGTTTGTTTTGGTTTTTATTACCGTGGATGGCGGCAGGAACGGCGGCTTACCGGGGAAGGCTCCCGGCTTCCAGTGCGGGTAGCCAGTGCGGGGACCGGTTCCATGTCCGCAAACCCCGCTGCAACGGACAGGTCCAACCCTGATCTGGGGGGATGGACTCCGCTGGAGGCAGCGGAATTCATTGAGCATTGGATGGCGGAGGCCCACCAGGCGGAACAAGCGTTGATAGTTGCGGGGGGCAATGCCTTGGAAAAACTGGCGTCCTATGATGCCCACCTCAAGACCCTTTCGCCGGAGGAGCTTTTAGCGATCTGCCTGACTGCGGCTGCGGATACCTACAACTTAACCATTGGAAGCATGGATTGGCAAAGCTCGGACACCGAGATGCGCCGGCTACTGCAAAACCATGCATATAATGAGTTGATCAAACAGAACCCTTTCTTGGGGTTGCGGATTCCGCATGACCAGACGCATGAATATAATGGCTGGTATGAATCACACGCGCTGGGAGAATGCGCCCGGATAGATCCCGAAGCGACTTGGCGGATTATCGGCGAAAAACACCATGGGAAGGATGTCGACAAGAACATTTTGGACAGAGTGCTGACGGGTGCCGCCGGGGACGACATTGCGGCCCGGTTTGATTTTGCCAGGAAATGGGGGGTGCTGGGCCGGGTGGCCGGCGAATGGGCTGATGATGCTTCCAAAACTCCCTCCGGGCAAAATTCCTGGTTGGAGGTAGTGCGGGAGACTTCGCCTCCTGACAAGGACGTGCAGTTGGCGAAATTTGCCAAGGAAGTGGAAACCAGCCAGGGCTTTGCGGGCGTGCAGCGGCTGATCGGGCGGATCGCGGAACCGGGGACGGCGCTTTATGATACGATTTTGCAGGAGGCGGCGGGACGGGACCTGGAGGAAGCAGCGGGGCCGAAGGCGGACTGGATTCTGGCACAAGTGAGTCCGGCGGCGGCCGTAGCTACCGCGGAAACGCTGATGAAACAGTGGACGGAAACGGATCCGCTATCAGCCTCGGAGTGGCTGGATGCTGTGCCGCGCCCGGCTCCGTGGCGCCGTGCCGCCATCCTTGCGTTTGTGAAAGGAATCGAACGTCACGACCCGGAAGCCGCGGCCCAGTGGCGGCTGGCGGCGGGGGCGCCCTAGCCGGTGGGGAAGTCAGTCCTGGAATGGCGCCTTCACGCGCCGGCGGGGAACCCCGCCCGTTTTCACGGATCTGGCCGATAAGCAGCCTCACCCCCTGGTGACGCGCGCGGGGACGCGGCAGATGGAAGGGATGGCATCGTAATTGGGGTGGCAATTTGGAGTTAAAGCAGGAATCCCCGCCGGGTCCGGTGGATCGTGGGGGCTTACCAAAGGTAACTGAACGGTTACCTCATTACCAATCGGTAATGTGACAGGCCAGCAGTGATGGGTGTAATTTTCTCTCAACCTGAAACATTCACTCCACCTCCGCCCATGAACACCGTGACCTCCTCACCTCTTGCCTTCCCTTCCTTGCTGCGCCCGGCCGTCGCTGTTGGTGCGGCTTTCGCCGCCACCACGCTGCCTGCCGCCCCGCCGCAGGGCCAGCTCCTCGCCTCGATGTGCTACCAGTGCCACGGCACGAACGGTCAAGCCGTCTCCGGCTTTGAATCGATCACCGGTAAAAGTGCCTCGGACATGTACAAAACGCTGCTCGAGATGAGCCAGCGCCGCCCGGAGAACATCATGGACCTCCAAGCCCGCGCCTTCACCCCCGAGCAACTCCGCCAGATCGCGAACTACCTCGCCGCGCTGCCGACGACCCCGCCCACCGCTCCCTGAGCCCCACCTCGTCCTCCACCTTTTAACTTTCCAGACTCTTATGAAATCAGATCGTCGCAACTTTCTCAAAATGGCCGGGCTCGCCTCGGCCTCGTGGGCGCTGCCCAGCGCCGTCAGCGCTGCCACCGTGGCTCCCCATGTGGTCGTCATCGGCGGCGGCTTTGGCGGTGCCACCGTGGCGAAGTATCTCAAAATGTGGGGCGGCAACATCGACGTGACTCTCATCGACCGCAGCTCCATCCACTACGCCTGCATCCTCTCCAACCTGGTCGTCACCGGAGCGCTGCCGATGAGCCGCATCCAGCTCGGTTATACGAACCTGCAGACAAAGCGCGGGGTGAATTTTGCGCAGGGCGAAGCGTTGTCCGTCGATCCGGTGGCCAAGGAAGTTACCGTCCAGATCGGCTCCGCTTATTACGCCTACTCGTATGACAAGCTGGTGCTCGCTCCCGGTATCGAGTTCATGAACCCGGCTGGCAATTACAACGACCAGCTCACGCCGCACGCGTGGAAGGCCGGGCCGCAGACGCTGCTGCTGAAGAACCAGCTATCCGCGATGACGAAGGGTCAGACCTTTGTTATGACCATCCCGAAAGCACCCTACCGCTGCCCGCCCGGACCTTACGAGCGTGCCTGCGCCGTGGCCGATTACCTGAAGCGCAAAAAGAGTGGTGCCAAGATCATCGTGCTCGACGCGAATGCCTCGATCACGGCAGAGCCGGTGAATTTTGGGAACGCCTTCAACAACACCTACAAGGGCGTGCTCACCTATGTGCCGAACGCCGCCGTCACCAGTGTGGACTCCTCCTCGAAGACCATCATCACTTCGCAGGGCACCTTCAAGGGCGCGGTGCTCAACGTCATCCCGAATCAGCGTGCGGGCCAGATCATAACGAACGCCGGCCTCGCGAATGATCCCACCGGCCGCTGGTCCGTGGTGAATCCACTCAACTATGCCTCCACCGTGCATCCTGACATTCACATCCTGGGTGACTCGCAGGCCACCGGCCAGCCGAAGTCCGGCCACATGGCGAACTCGCAGGCCAAGGTGTGCGCTGATGCCATCATCCGCGCCTTCAATGGCGAGGCTCCCGATCCCGCGCCGGTCACCAGCTCCGCGTGCTTCAGTCCCATCACCGCCAGCACGGCGGCATGGCTCACGGCCTCCTACCAGTATGATCCGGTCACCAAAGCCATGAAGCGCGTCGAATCTTCCTTCGCCGAGGCTCCCGGGCCCACATCAGACGGCATGCAGCAAATGTTCCAATGGGCTGACAATATCTTCGCGGACTCGTTTAGCTGACAAAGATCCGTCCGGGTGGCAGGCGGGACTGGACCGATTAGCAGCCTCACCCTTTGGTGGCGCGGGCGAGGACGCGGCAGATGGAGGGGAAGAATTGTTTCTTGCGGCTGACCACGCCGTCCATCTCAAAGAGGTCGGGGGCGAGATGGGGGAAGTCGATTTCATCGACCACGGATTGGCTGCCGGTGGTGAGGAGCAGGCTGTAGTGCTTGCGGATATCGGTGATGATCAGGCAGGCGAAGTCATACTGCCGGTCGGTGGCGAGGGCGTGCAGCGCCTGGCGGAGTTCGTCCGCGCGGCTGGCGAAGTGTTCCAGACTCAACTCTTCGATCTGGCTGATGCTGATGTTCCAGCCATTCTCGATGAATTCCTTGCGGTCGGTGTTGAGGATGGTCTCGGCCGGGGAGGAACGGAGCAGGGAGCCGGCGGCAAAAAAGTCGCGGGAGAATTCATCGACCACAATACCCGCCTGGCCGGCCAGCCAGCCGAGGATCTCGCGGTCGGTGCTGGTGGTGGTGGGGGAAGTCAGATTCAGGGTATCGCTGATCAGCCCGCCGCAAAGGCAAATGGCAACCGCGGGGGAAGGGCGGAGGCCGGATAGCTGATAAAGGCGGGCGACGATGGTGCAGGTGGAGCCGACGGGCTCATTGATGAACCGGATTGGTTCGCGGGAGACCAGATTGCCACTGAGACGGTGGTGGTCGAGGACTTCCAGAATATTGGCATCGGCAGCTCCGGGAACGGCCTGGGAGAGTTCGTTGTGGTCCACCAGGACGAGGCGCTGGCGGGGCGGTTCGAGCAGGTCGGACTTGGAGAAAACGCCCACCAGCTTGCCGGTGTCCTCGCGGACGACGGGGAAGAGGGATTGGGGGGTGTGCTGGATCTCGGTGCGCAGATTGGCGATGTGGGTCTTGGCGCCAAAGGATTTGAAGGTGCGGTCCACGGCATCGGCAATGCGGCGGGAACAGCGGATCAGCTGGGTGGTGCTGGCGGTATCGTGATGGCAGGAAATGACCGCGCAGCCTTCCTTCCGGGCGCGCTCAAGCAGCTCCGGCGCCATCTGGGCTCCGCCGGTGAGGACGATGGCGCGGACTTTGACATCGAGGGCCATGCGGTGGACTTCCGGGCGGTCGCCCACGACCACCACAAGCTGCTCGCGGGGGTATTCATGCAGGCGGTCCTCCACGGTTTCCTCACTGGAGGCGCTGACGGTGAGAATGAAGTCGAGTTCGGTATCGAGGTCGGTGCCGCAGGCGATGTGCCCTTCGAGGGTCCGGGCCATGTTGGCGAGAGTGGTGCGGACACGGCGGGCCTCGGCCTTGTCCTCAATGTTGTGGAGTAGTAGTTTGAGCAGGTCCTGAATGCTGGCGAGGCCAGTGACCTGGCCTTCGGCATCCACGATGGGAATGGTGCGGACTTCGGCGCGTTCCATGCGTTGGTAAACATCAAGGAACGTTTCATGCTCGCGGGCTTGGATCACATCGGCGCGGCAGATGGTCTCAGCGGTGGGCCGCAGGTCCATGATGAGGTGGGGAGCTTCCAGTCCGGCCCGCGCCAGCACCCAGCGGGTGCGGGGATTCAGCCCACCGCAGCAGGCGGCCACGGCATCCGGATACCGGGTGAGGCGGAGGAGTTCCGCACAGCCGATGGCGGAGCAAATCGCGTCGGTATCGGGGTTTTTATGACCAATCACGTAGACCGGCAACTTGCCCGCGCCGGTTTTTTCAAAGGAAGCCTGAATCATGCAAAGTGGAAATTATAGCACCTGATGGTGATTCTGCAATGAATCGGCTGGATTGTTTGTCAGCCTGCGGATGGGCATTTTAGGCTTGGGAATTGCCGGGATGTATGATAGTCATCAAAACTTAAACCTTTATTGCTGCTCCATGAAAAACCTTCTCCTGATCTCCTGCGGTGTGCTGAGCCTTGGCTTGAGTTCCTGTTCCACGCCATCCGCTGATACGTCGGAGACGGCTCCGGTCGGACCGCCGGTGCTGCCGCCGGCTGTGCAGGAGGCCGCGTTGGCTGGCGAAGTGGATTTCCGCACCCAGATCGCCCCGATTTTGGAGATGCGCTGTCTGCCTTGCCATGACGGGAAGTTCATGATCGGCCTCTACAACCTGACGGACCGCAGCACCGCGTTTCAACCGGGCGCCTCCGGACCCAGGATTGTCCCGGGTTATCCGGACAAAAGTCCGCTCTTCCTGAATCCCGAAAGCACCCACAAATCAGTCATCTCCATGCCTCCGGTGGGGAACCGGCTGACAAACCCGGAACTCGCCATCCTGCGCCGGTGGATCGTCCAGGGAGCCGCATGGCCGGAGGGCAGAGCCGGAGTGTTATCCCGCAGCGGAGACTGAACCGGCCGGGCGTGGTTTTTGCCGTTTGGCGTAAATCAGAAAAGCGGCTCCGACGAGGATCATGAAGAGCGAGTAATATTGGCCTTCGGTGATGCCGTGGATCAGCCGGTCGGGTTCGCGGAACTGCTCGCCGAAGATGCGGAGCAGCGCATAACAGATGAAAAACAGGCCGGTGAGCAACCCGTGCGGCGCCCGCGGGTATTTTTCCCGGACGATGAACAGGATGGCGAAAAGCAGGAGTCCTTCGAGGGCGGCAGCGTAGAGCTGGGAGGGGTGGCGGGCGGTGAGAAGGGGCCGCAGTCCTTCCGCAAAGGCGTCGCTGGTGCGGGAAAGGGACATGATCTGCTGATGCCACGATTCGGGGTTTGCGCCATTCTGAAGCGCCAGCACCCGCACGGTCTCCGCTTTTGACGCGATCTCGGGATCGAGCGCATCGGGATACCAGCGGGTGGCCTCCTCGGGGAATTTCATGGCCCAGGGCACCGCGGCCGCGCGGCCGTAGAGCTCGCCATTGATGAAGTTGGCGATTCTCCCGAAAAAGAGGCCGAGGGGGGCGGCACACACCAGATTGTCGCCCAATCCGGGCCACGACCGCTTGTGTTTGATCGCAAAGTAGAGGGTGAAAAAGAACAGTCCGGCGATGCCTCCATGGCTGGCCATGCCCCCGTTGGTGATCTGGAAGAAGGAGAGCGGATGGGCGAAAAACTCGTCCCGTGTATAAAGCAGCATGTAACCGAGCCGTCCTCCGAGCAGGACGCCGAAGAGGGCGGCGTAAGTGATAAAGTCCGCCACTTCGGATTTCTTGAGTTCGCCCACCCCTTTGCGCGCCCAGCGGACCAGCAGCCAGTAACCGGCGATGAACCCCATGACGTAGGCAATGCCATACCACCGGAGCTGGATGCTGTCGGTCAGACGCAGGAGGACGGGATTGAGGCGGTGGAGGTATTCGGCTAGAAAGATCACGCGACAGAACAGCGCAGGGGGCGGCTGGGTGCAATCGCGGACGGGATGGGCCTGCCACCGGAATCCGGCGGGCGGTGTGTCGTCAAATGGCACGATCCGGTCCCGTTCCGCGTTGCCCTTGCAAATGGGATGGCGCATTTGTCGTATGGAGTTCCTATTTTTCCGCCATGCGCCGCCTTGCTCTTTCCGTCGTCTGTTGTTCCGCCTTCGTCCCGGTGGCCGCCCTCGCGGTGCCTGCCGCCGCCGCCCCGGAGAAGATTGATCCTTTTGCGGAGATCAAGAAATCGGAGCCGGCCTCGCGTCTGCTCGGGTTGAAGATCCGTCCGTTTGCCAAAGAACCCCAGGTGCAGAACGGCACCGCTCTGACCATCACCGATGGCGGGGAGGTGTATGTCTGCGAAACCTATCGTTTTGCCAATGGGGTGGAGGACAACCGGCGGCACACCAACTGGATCATGGACGACTTGGCGGTGATGAATCTGGACGAGCGCCGGGCGATGCTGGCCAAATATGCGGGGGACTTTGCGCCGGGATATTTCACGGCCAAGGCGGACCGGGTGGTGCGGCTGGTGGACCGGAATGGCGATGGCACCGCCGACGAAAGCGGGGAATTCGCCGGGGATTTCCGGGATATGGTGGACGGCCCGGCGATTGGCGTCCTGCAGGGATTGAACGGCAACAAGGATCTCTACCTGACCTGCTCGCCGAAACTCTGGCGATTGAAGGATGCGGATGGGGACGGCAAGGCCGAGGCCCGGGAAGTGCTCCTCGATGGTCTGGGAATCCGTACCAGTCTGTCAGGACACGATCTGCATGGGCTGGTCTGGGGCCCGGATGGGATGCTGTATTTTTCGATGGGGGACCGGGGGTATCACTTCACCACCAAGGAGGGGGTCACCTTTTCCAGCCCGGATACGGGAGCGGCCTTCCGGTGCCGTCCGGATGGCACCGGGGTGGAGCAGATTTATCATGGGCTGCGCAATCCCCAGGAACTGGCCTTCAATGAAAGAGGTGATCTGTTTACGGTCGATAACAACTGTGATCAGGGGGACGGGGCGCGGATCTGTTACCTGATGGAAGGCGGGGAAACCGGTTGGCATCTCGGGCATCAAGCCCTGACGACTTACAAGGCCTACCTGAAGGACGGCGGTTTTGCCCAATCGCCGCACTGGCTCGCGGAGAAGCTCTGGCAGCCGTCCCACCCAGGCCAGCCGCAGTGGATTCTGCCGCCGCTGATGAATTTCACCGACGGCCCTTCCGGACTGACGTTCACTTCCGGCCTGTCGCTGCCGGATCGCTATCAAAACAGCTTCTTCATCTGCGACTACAAGGGCACCTCCAATCAATGTTTCCTGTGGAACTTCAAAGTCTCCCCGGATGGCGCAGGTTATGCCGTGAAGGACCAGCACCTTTACCACGCGGGCATCACAAATTCCGACGCGGACTTCGGGCCGGACGGAAAACTCTATGTGTTGGATTTCGGCGGCGGCTGGGAGCCCTCCGGCAAGGGGGCCGTCTATACCATGGAATGGCCGGAAGGTCAGGCCCGCCCGGTGGTGGCGGAGACGGCGGCTTTGCTGAGGCAAGGATTCACCAGCCTTAAACCGGATCAACTCACCGCCTTCCTCGGTCATCCCGACCAACGCATCCGGCTCCGGGCTTCCTATGCGTTGGCAGGGCAGGGGCAGGCTGCTATGGCGGCGGTTGTTGATTTCACGGGAAAAGCCGAAGGAGTGGCCCGCTGGACCGGGATTTGGACGTTGGGCCAGTTCGGCCTGGTGGACGACATCCGGCCTTACCTGACGAATTCCGACGCTGAAACCCGCGCCCAGGCCGCCCGGACCCTCGGCCAGCTCCGGGATGCCGGGGCTTCGTCCGGTATCCTTGAATTGTTGCGCGATGAATCACCGCGGGTGCGCAGTCTGGCGGCCATCGCGTTAGGCCGGCTTGGCACTGCCGGAGCGGTCCCGGGCATTCTTTCCATGATCACGGGGCAAGGTTCCGCCGATCCTTTTCTGCGGCATAGCGGGGTGATGGCCCTGACAGGCTGTACCAAACCGGAACAACTCGCCGCGCTCGCTGACCACCCGGTTCCGGCGGTGCGTCTGTCCGCCGTGCTGGCGTTGCGCCGCCTGAAACACGAGGGGATTGCCTCATTCCTGGCCGATGCCGATCCTGTCATCGCGGGTGAAGCCGTCCGGGCCATTGCGGATGTGCCGATCCCCGCCGCCCGGCCAGCATTGAGGGAAACGGCCCAGCGCCTGACCGGGGTGGATGCCCCGGATTTCCTGACCAATGACATCCAGTTCCGCCGTGTGCTGAGATCGCTGCAGGTCGAGGGCAATGCCGCCGCCGCCAGCGCGTTGGCCAGTCTCGCCGCGACCGGCACACTGTCGGAACAGCACCGGCTGCTGGCTCTGCTCACTCTGCAGAATTTTGTGAGTCCGCCGCCCATCGATCCTACCAATGGTCTCTGGCGTCCTCTGCCGCCGCGCGATGCCGCCCTGGTCCGGACCGCGGTCGCCGACACCCTCGGCAAAGTGTTGGATGAAGCGCCGGGCGGGGTCAAAGCGCCAGCGCTTACCCTGAGTGTGACTTTGGGCCTGCCGGTGGCTTTGGAAAAA